>JAZDKD010000587.1:0-2380 GCA_043803345.1 Pseudomonadota bacterium | reverse complement strand
GTCAGGGGAAGATCACTTCGTTAGTGTTTCCGGACTCCTCCAGACTTAACGAAACAGGATCCAGTGACGCATTAAAGGACACCCAGGTATTGCAGCCAATGATCCTGACCGCTGACACGGCCATCTTTAGACTCCTTCGGCTAACTGGTGTCAAGCCGGTTGCGTGCGCGGGTCATTCCCTCGGTGAATATGCAGCGTGTGTCGCATCGGGAGTGTTTACTTTTCGTCACGCGCTTGAGGCCGTTGCTGTTCGAGGCCGAGAAATGGCAAGGGTAAGTCTGGCTGACCCTGGATTGATGATGAGTATCCCAGCCGACGCCCGCTTGGTCGAAGAAGTTATCTCCGAGATTGATGGTTATGTTGTGGCGGCAAACAAGAATTCTCCCAAACAGACGGTAATCTCCGGCGAAACCACGGCCATAATGAAAGCCGGTGAGATCTTTAGGGAAAGAGGACTCGAGGGAGTAATCCTACCGGTCTCAGCCGCGTTCCACTCCGGAGTCGTGGCGCCCGCCAGGGAGCCGTTCATGAAAACGCTGGAGAAACTTGATGTGTCTTCGCCGGAAATAGCAATCGTTTCTAATGTTACCGGAGATTACTATCCTGTGGGCCCAGGGGCGCCGTCTCGTATCAGAGATCTCCTGGGAAAACAGTTTGCAGCGCCGGTGGAGTGGGTTAAGACATTGAGAAGGCTTCACAGCGACGGAATAAGGATCTTCTTGGAATGCGGGCCCAAAAGAGTCATGACTAACCTGACTACTGACACATTGACCAAAGACACGCTCGCATTGCCAACCAATCATCCGAAAAAAGGTGGAATAACTCAGCTTCTTGAATCGTTGGCGGCGCTAATTGTAGAGGGATTCGAAATTGATATTGAAGCTGCCGAAATCCCCTTGAGATCTGATCAGTCTCTTTCAAGAAAAAAGAAATCAAATTTGACAGTAGTCTCCAGCAGACCTGAATCCTTTGAGAGAGCTGAATATGAACCCATCATGCCGCATGACCGCCCGTCACCTTTAGACTGGCTGTTAGACGATGAATTGAGAGAAATAGTATCCAAAAAAGAGTTTAAAAAATTCGTCGAACTTCAGGCTAACCCGATAAGGGCTCTCATTAAGTCAAGCTTCGGTTCTTTTGTCGAGAACATCCTGCCTCTGGATAAAACGGTCACATTAGTCAAAACGGAAGGAATGAATTTCAAGCCGGTGGTAATTTCCGGAATGGCTGCCGGATTACCTTCCGACACAAGGTTTGTGTTCGACAAGGCTAATCTTGATGATCTCATTTTTGGCAAAAATTTCATTAAGAGGGTTCCGGAAAACAGTCGACGAGAGATGCTAGAAAAAAATGTCGAAAGGCTATTCAAAGGGCCATCGGGCGAAGTTGAATTACAACGTGTCGACGACATGTCCGGCGTAATCAAACTGGCCGGCTTTTTTGATGATCAAAATTCCTTTATCGAAGAATTCGGTTTGGAGAAACGCCTAACTCAAACGATGGACATCACAACTCGTCTTGCGGTCGCCGCAGGTCTGGAGGCGCTTAAAGACGCCGGCATCCCCCTGATGAGGCAAATACGGACAACCAGTTCGGGAACCGAACTGCCAGACGCTTGGGCCTTGCCGCCTGAGCTACGAGATGAAACTGGGATCATTTTCGCTTCGGCCTTTCCGGGCATGGCGTCACTGGTGGATGAAGTCACCAGAGAGACCAGCGCCCGCTTTGGAGCGGGAGCCAAGAAAAGGCTTATAGATTTTTACACAGGAATCGTGCAAAGAATCAGCGACGATAAGGAAAAAGAACTATTAACAAAATGGTTCACAGAGGAATTTGATGGGTTAAGTTTGTCGAGTTCCAGCGAGCTTTATTCATTTAATCGTGATTTTCTTCTCAGAGTTATGAGCATGGGGCATGGCCAGTTGGCTCAACTTATCAAGGCTCAAGGGCCGAACACTCACGTTGACGCCGCTTGCGCTGGAACTACGCAGGCCATACTTCTAGGAAGGGATTGGATTAGGACTGGCCAGGCGAAAAGAGTCCTCGTGGTGGCGGCGGATGACGTTGCGGGTAAACAGCTCTTCCCGTGGATTGGTTCGGGATTTTTGGCCATGGGGGCAGCCACCACCAATGGGGCAATAACCGACGCCGCCCTGCCGTTTGACGACAGACGACACGGATTGATACTTGGATCAGCCGCTGCGGCCGTGGTGCTGGAAGGTGAAGAAACCGCTAAACATAGAGGCGTGGAGCCCATAGCTTCGATTGAGGCCGGCATAGTTGCAAATAGTGGTTTTCATGGCACTCGACTCGATGTCGAGCATATATCCTCAGTGATGGAAAAGATGATCTCAAAATGGGAGCGACAATCGGACATGTC
>JAZDKD010000586.1:0-2893 GCA_043803345.1 Pseudomonadota bacterium | reverse complement strand
ACTACCAATGGCGAATTTCGATTCTTGGCCCTGCAGTTTAATATCGATGGTGAACGGTTCTAGGCGGGCTCCGTACAGGGCGGCTCCTGTTACCCGGTTGTTTCCTGATTCGAGAGAAATCGCGTCCAACTCATGAGCTACGATCAGGCAGCCATATTCATCTCTCAGGGCCCGGGCCCCACCGGTATGATCGAAATGACAGTGAGTCAAAAGAAGGTATACAAGTTGCCCGCGTGGCTCCAGACATTCGGCAATGTTTTTTCTCAATTGCGCTTGACCTCGTCCACTTCCGGCATCAATAAGAGCAGCCGTGTCGCCAAAGCGTACAAGGTAGGAGGCGGCGTCCGAGGGATCAGTCAACCCTCTCCCTCCGACTTGCCAGAGATTATCCCTTATCCTTACACTCATTCCAATCTCTCATGAGACAAAGGAGAAACACCTAAAAGTCATCAGCTTCTTTTTGACGCTAACATCCTGGAAAAGGTATCACTGACTTTTTGGAGGCCATACTTGTCGATCATGGACTCAAGGCCTATATCCACACTCTCCAGTTTCAATTCTTCTCCGTCTACCTCATCCTCTCTTTCTTCATAGATCAGAACATTATTGAGGCACTTCTCAACACATTTCGGCTTTGACAGCGGTGGTTCACTTTCACACATATCACACCTGAGAGGAAGACCGGAATCTGGTTCCTTGAAAAAGTCCCTCGATGGACAGGAAGCCCTGCAAAAGGAGCACTCGTCATATTCCTTGCCATCGATCACGTATTTGTCTCTGCCCATGCATTCCGCTGGAGCATACTCACCCGCAAAGACCGGAAGCCAGATGTTTTTCAGACGATGACTGATGACATGAATCCGAGCTCTTGCCGGGTTGACGCTGCTGTATTGAGGCGCAGCATGATATGCTGAGCAGATTATTTCACACGCCCGACAACCATTGCACTTGTCAGCTTCTATTTTGATAGTTTTAACCAGCTTCTTAATTTTGGCCAATTTTTAAGATCCCCCTTTTTTCAAACTCTTCGGCTACATACCCCAGATCCAGTTCCAACAATCTCTCTTTCGTCGGGATTCCTTCCATGTTCCACCCCTTGAAGTTGTAATACGTAGATAAAAGTTGTTCTTCGATCTCGGGGAATCTTCTTTTCCAGTGGTCTTCAGGCGGCTTTTCATCGGATCTCCTCATGCCTCTCATGTTGTTGAAAGCACGGTGAAGGTTCCGACTCCTGTTAACGATTTTTTTTAGTCCAGCTTCATCCAGATCCATCCCAGTCGCAGCCGAGATAAGTTTAGGGTAATTATGAATATGATATGGAGGCTTCAGGCAAAATGACCCCATACCGGCGCACAATCCCAAGGCATCGTCAATGTTGTGTAGCATCTCCATCCAATCAACAATTTCACAACACATATCTGGAGTTGGAAAATAGGGGATCGCCTTATCTCCCCTTGGTTCCCAATCAATGACATATTGTTTAAATTTTTCGTTAGGAACTTGAGGCCAATCCTCGACAAATCTTTCCCTCTGCTCTCTGGTGGGGAAAGCCGCCTGAGGGAAATTGCCTTCAATTTGAGTGATACTTATCTTCTCGTTGGTTGAATACATGAGAAAATATATGGGATCCAGCATTCCCAGTTTGAGAGGAAGTTGTTCATGTTTCTTAATTGTATTGTGATCAAATTTTTCAGCGCCGTTTCCGATCTTTCGGGCCGCGTAATAGACCCCGTCAGCCAGAATGTCCCCGATTCCTTCTCTCCGGGCTACTTTGTCAAGTAACCAGAAAAACCGCCCCTCCTTATCGGAAGGACATCCTTTGAAGTCTTTATCAGTCAGAATCCCTGCTTCATAAAGTTCAACAGCGAATGCCAAAATTTGAGGGGTTGAGAATGAGTCGACTCCATACTCGGTGGCCCGTTGGAGGATTTTAAAATTGAAGCGAAGGTCGTCAACATAGGCCGCCATCGAATAAGTTAGTTTTCCAAAACATTTCATCATGTATTTACTGCCGCCCACAACTTCAGACGAAACCAATGCTCCACACTGCTGCGGACAGTTAAAGCAGCTTATCATGCGTTGGATGGCGGTTAAGTGAGTTGTAGTCCAATTTGTTTCATTATCCTTGCTCCAAAAGTCTCTTCTCCTCGTGCGCGCGTTACCCCACATAAAGTTTTCAGTGTGCCATTTCTCGTCAGTATGTTTCATTTCCTGAGGCGATCCAATTCCGGATAAAATTGTCATCACGTCCGGAATTGGATTCGTGTTTCTGAAGTTGATATAATTGGTAACTTCTTCCATGAGATCCATGAACTCTGCGCCTCGGGCGAGATAGAGATCTTTTGTTCCGCGAACAGCGACGGCCTTGATGTTCTTGTCTCCCATTATGGCTCCGCCACCGAGCCTGCTGGCGCTAGACCTGCTTTGCTCAATGGAAGCCGTGAAAACCCGGTTTTCGCCTGCTAGTCCAATAGCAGCCACCTGGGCTCTCGGTTCCTTCAGCTCCTCTCTTATAAGGTCCTGAGTTTCAAGAGCGCCCTTACCTTTCAAATGAGAGGCGTCGCGGATTTCCACCTTGTCGTTGTGTATCCATATGTAGACCAACTTGGGGGACTTGTTGCGAAAGACCACTTTGTCATAACCGGCATATTTTAATTCCGCTCCAAAGAATCCTCCCATCATGGGATACGCCAAAAAATCAGACTGTGGGGAAACAAAAGTGACAAGGGTGCGGTTAGCGCTATAAGCTGGCGTGCCGTTGAGAAGACCGGAGCTTATTATCAGTAAATTCCCAGGATCAAATGCTTGAGTCTCAGGGGGAACCCTATCCCAGTGCATCTTGACGCTGGTACCCAACCCCCCAAGATGAAGTTCTGTCAGTTTTGGATCAGTC
>JAZDKD010000585.1:0-2359 GCA_043803345.1 Pseudomonadota bacterium | reverse complement strand
CTTCACGATTGCCACTGCCACAGGTCGGGTGACCATCTTAGATTCTCCAATACGTCAGAAGGTTCTTTTAAAGCGGGTTCAAGAAATAACTGCAAATGTTCTACTGTAGAAGCAAACTGCTCAAAGGATTCGAGGTGATTTCGGCGGAGGAAGGCAGTCCATTGCTCTTGTTTGTCTACTTGCACCTTGAATTCCTCCGTAAAGATGATAGCTATATCTTCAAGCGGCGTCATTCTACGATGAAAGGTTGCATCAATAGCTTGACACAGGATACGCATCTGAAATGATTCCTGCTTTGCCAGGAACAGAATATCGTAAAAATCCTTCATCCTACTGGTCAGAAAGTTGAAACGGACAATAGCTTCAAATTTCTCCGCAATCACCGATTCTTTTGAATAACCCTTTATCCGTGGCGCTGGTTGGTCTAAGAGAACTGGAAATTCAATCTCAACAGGACCGGGCACGATTCGGTCTCCAAAGCCGATGTCAATTTGAAGGGTCAGCCTCGCACTCGTCAGTTTGGCTTCGATTTTGACTCTGACTCCAGAGTATTCCTCAGATTCTTTAATCATCTCAACCGTCGCGCTTTCTTTCGTAAATACGACGCCGTCTGGTGCCTCAATTTGCGCTATCTGCTGAATAATTGTGCGGATGTTCTCAAGGTCGTTTGGCTGCGCCCTTCCCAACAAATCGATATCCTTTGTGGGGCGCAAGCGGGGTACATCGTACAACAGAAACAGCAACGCCCCTTTCAGGATGAAATTCTCACGGTAAGGTGAAACGGAGAGCCGATACAGGAATCTTTCTTGAAAATACTGAAGCAGGACGTTATTAAAATTCTTTTGCTCCGCTTTGGCAAGGTTTAATAATCTGGCTCTTACAGAAGCGGGGATATTTTTCGGTTTTCTTTTTTCCACGTTTGACTTCCTTTCTTTAGCCAACAAGTGCTTTCAGATACGGTATAATTATCGTTTTGAATTGACATATCTCAGCATAATGTTGAAGCTTGTGGACACGGGATGTTTGGCGTTTCAAGTAGTTTTTCAACCCCTCAAGCGCCAGGTCTTCTCCAAGCCGCTTTCGATAACGGAACATATCACAGATGGTTTTTTCCACGTTATAGATTCTGACGATTCCATGAAGGGTTTGGACGTTTTCGATACCGGGCTGATAAAACCGTAAAGGGAAATAGAAAACCTGTATCGGTGGATATTTAAGGACAAAATTGTCCGTATTGTGTGGTACCGCGACAGTGATGGCCTTGGGTGAAAACGTGGTGAGCCCATAGTATTCTAACGCCGACGACAAACAGATGACCGCCGATTCTTTCGCCCGACACACGTCTACCAACTCGCTCTCCTCATTCCAGGGATAATCCACCAGTTTGTATAGTCCCGGTTTGATTTTGTCAATCAGCCCCTCTTCTAGTACTGATTGAATCTTTCGGGTATGGAATCCTTCCGCCTTCAAGTCTTTCATCTGGGCATATCCTTTGTGTTGTCTGAAAAATTGAATCAATTTCTCCACATTTCTCCCCCTATTTGGGTTCTAATACAAGGCAAATTCATCTTATATGCCTTGTATTAGACGCAAAAATGTTCATCCGGTTTACCTTTGACTAAAATTTATGCAAATAAAAAGGAGCTGGTCATACCGTTATTTTAACAAATGTTAATTATATATTGACGAATGTTAGCAAATGATGTATAGTAAAGACGGAGATGACCGCTCGTGATTCTTGGAATCAATCCCTTTTTTGATGATTACTATTGCTTCCACGATTATAAATACCAGCCGATAGGCATTCTGTCTGTTCTGGCAACCTTGCGAGCCGCGGGTTACGATGTCGCTTTTTTAGACGCCCAAACACAAAGACGCCAGCAAACACGGAAGCCAAAAGAGCTTGACAACACAGAAGGTGGCTACTATCGCTACGGCTTGGGTGATAAGGCGTTTCAACTTCAGTTGATGGAATATACCGACCCACAAGTCATTCTGATGACCTCATCGATGACTTTCCGCTGGCATTCAGTCAGGGATTGCATCGCTTTGACGAAAGAAGTCTTTCCAGACGTCCCGGTCGTGTTGGGCGGGATTTATGCGACGCTGGCTTATGAACATGCGCTACAACACTCTGGGGCTAATTTTGTCCTTCAGGGGCCTGGTGAAGCAAAGGCTTTGTCGCTGGTAAACGAGCTTACGGGCAATCAGAGGCGGATGCCAGAGCCTCTACCATTTTGGGCGTTTGACCTCTTACCTTCTGAAAAGAGAAGCTTCGCTATGCTGTTGACTTCCTACGGTTGTACGAGGAATTGCGCTCATTGCGCAAGCAGGTTGCTATACGGTGGATACAGAAAGC
>JAZDKD010000584.1:0-7649 GCA_043803345.1 Pseudomonadota bacterium | reverse complement strand
TGGTGACATTGGCCTTCGCTCAGATGTTTTACTTCATTGCTTTTAAGTGGACCGGATTGACAGGGGGGGATGATGGACTCCAGGGTGTTCCCAGGCCTAATATTGGACCTATAGACATCCGTCCGGAAATTAATCTGTATTATTTCATTCTTGCGGTGGTAATCGTTGCAATGTTCATAATTGTGCGGGTGGTTCATTCGCCGCTAGGCACTGCGCTTCAGGCTCTCAGGGAGAACCGCAACAGGGCCATGAGCGTTGGTTACAATGTGGACAGATTCCGGTTGGTGGCTTTCATCATATCGGGTTGTTTTTCAGGATTGGCTGGAGGTCTTTACGCCTTGCTGTTAAACATGGTTCCGCTGGGTTCACTGCATTGGACCACATCGGGTGAAGTTGTGGTAATGAACATTACGGGAGGAATGGCGACGTTGTTTGGTCCAGTAATAGGGGCCGTTTCGATTATTCTATTACGAGATATTATCAGCAACTACACAGACGCCTGGAGTCTTGTCATGGGTTTGATTTTTATGATGGCCGTGTTCGGATTTCGTGATGGGATCTTAGGCTTTTTCCGAAACAAAATCATACCCAAGGCTATCAACATTATAGGACAAGAATCTCCCCGGAAAGATTAGGGGGCAGATCGCCCAAGATCTTTCTAAAAAGCGGGAAGCATTCTGGAAATTTCAGGAATGTTAATCAGGCGATAAATTCCCGATAACAATTCAACGCAACCGGATTTACTTTACCGCATCTTTCAGAGTCTTTGAACCGGTAAACTTGGGGGCCTTCTTCGCCGGGATCTTGATTTTCTTTTTGGTTTGAGGATTCATGCCGGTCCGGGCTTTCCTCTTCACAACAGAAAACTTGCCGAAGCCAGGGATAGCGATTTCCTCACCAGAGACCAATCCCTCCGCCATGGTCGTGAAAACAAGGTTTATGGCTTCGGTAGCCTGCTTCTTGGTTATCTTCCCCTTCTCCGCAAGTTTGGCCACAAATTCAGCCTTTGTCATGTCCACTCCTCCCTAGAAATAGTAATTTTGTCAACAATGCGAGTTCCGGCTTTATAAGTCAATGCAGTAGCGGGTGTCAAGAGAAGATTTTGATGAAAATTATTTTTGGGGCAGGTTGTTTTTTTTCGGCCGGACCGAAACTCAGTTTGTCACTTAAAAGCTAAACCCGCTGTTGAGCAGCGGGTAAAGCAGAATTCGAAGCGAAGATGTTGGGGAAGATTAAAGAATATGAAGCTTGTACACTCCTGCCAACTTATCTTGCAACCGGATATCTCCGGTACTGTTGTGTTAGACACATCTGAGTCTTGATAAGTTCCGTGTCAAAACATACAAAATTCACCCGAGCAATATAGGGATAACCAGCTTTTCCATTTAAATTATTATATAAGTTAGTTTAAGTTTATGATATAATATATCTTAAATGATATATAAATAATCAGACAATAAATTAAACTAAAATACCGCCGTGCTCACCACTTACTGAGGATGAAAACAAAACCGTGATTTCAAAGGTTTCTAGAAAACTATGGGCTGAAGACTTAGGTCTAACGGGACTGCTTGTTATACTCTTGCTTGAGACCTTCGTAATTTATCCTTTCATTGATTCTAACTTTGGCGGATTCGCCATGCATCTGGTTTTTTTAGGTGTTCTGATAACCGGTGTGATGGCGGTCAGTCAGACTCCACACTGGGCGCGAGTCGTAGCGATAATTGCTGCGCTGGGTTTGGGTTCCCATTACTGGGGATACGTATACCCAAGTTCAAAAGCCCTGTTCATTAGCCTCGGCTTCAGAACTTTACTGTCCGCAACTTTAATAGCTGTAATTTTAATGCATGTCTTCAAAAGAGGACCGATAACATACCGGCGAATTGCGGGCTCAATTGCCGCTTACATGTTGACAGCCATTTTGTTCGGTTATCTCTATCTCATAGTCTTCACAATCAATCCTCAAGCCTTCAATATAGATATCCCAAAGTATAGCGGGAATTTACACGCTCTCATGGGTAGTCTCACATATTTCAGTTATACGACCATGACAAGTGTCGGTTTTGGCGACATACTTCCATTGAGTCCATCGGCAAGAGCCCTATCCATGCTTGAAGCCTTGATAGGTCAGCTATTTCCAGCAATACTGTTGGCTAGGTTGGTTTCTTTGGAAATTGAGTACAACCAAAGAAGAAGTAAAGTTGAACAACAATACTAATGTGTGAAGCATGAGCAAACTGGACTCGCATTTTTGTCAGGTGGTCAAGAAACTCGTACATGAACGCAGTAAAAGTCATTATAGCTTCAGAAGTTTTAATATATGGTCCTTGTTTTAGAAAAAAACACAAAAGGATACTTTAATGATTAAATTAATGTTAGAAACTCTTTTTGTGTAGTCCCTTTTTTAAAAACCACCCGACGCCATGGTCGGAACAATATGAGAAATTATAAATCAATCGGGAGTATTTTATGAAACAAATTAATGACGACACTAAATCTGGTCCTGGAACACCTCCGACACAGCCTATGCAACCAATGCATCCCAGTTCTAAAGGGAATCAACCTAAATCCAAGAGTAAACCATTGAACCTTAATGACCCAACGGACCTTAATTACGTTGAGCTGGCTTTAAAACAAACGGAATACCAACAAAACAATTGTATTTTTAAGAAACAAGCCTCTGACAAAGGATTAAGCAGACCATCAAGTAATAATATTACTGAACAAATTAAGAATATTATTGAAAAAGGAACGGCTAAAGAGGACAAAAAAGACACCATAAATAAAAGGTTAAATGACTCTAATATTTCTAAGAATAGGCGGGAATATTATAAGTAAATTTAGGGTCTATTCGTTTATTAAAGACCTGAACAAGCAACGATAATGGATGACGTGAAAGGTCTGCCCATAGTTGATAATATTTTTATAACATATATTAGCTAATAAAATTAAGTTATTGAACTTTGTTAATATGACATGATTTATATTTGTATAATATAGTTTATTAAAAAACCTTGACAACCTATCAATAAAATGGTTGTTTCTCCCCAGCGACAAACCAAACCTAATCCTTCCTTGACCCGTTACCAGACGGGTCAAACTTTTTATGGAGTGTGCAGCATGAGAACAGGATTTCCTCAAAATGCTGATTTAAGTGGTCCAACTGATGCCGAGCGGAGGATACTCAATAAATGCATGGGGACAACTTGCGTTCATGACATGGAAACGTGCCCGTTGTTCTGGAATAACTTTGCATGTTTTATGAGCCCATTTTGATGTTCAGAAGAGAAGTTTGTCAAGCGCAGAGCTGGAGAGGTAAATGGGCGTTGATTTTGGAAGAGTTATCGAAAGATGTCTCCACTAACAGTTTCATGAGATCGGGCAGTCGCGGGATCGAGCGCTTGCCGGATCTGGTTTAAAGTCGCATAGCACGTGCGGGTGGTGAATATGTCATCGAAACGCTTTTCAAGTTGTGCATTTTTGCTCTTGCATGTTTACAAATCGATTTATTTAAATGCTAAACTGGGATAAACAATATTTGCAAACGAATAGGGAGTGTTTAGGGATGTTGCCTCTGAAAAATGCTCTGAAAGTTGTCACGACGGTCTTAGCGCTGGTAACCTGCGCTGAACTTGCCTCTGTCTGTCATGCTTCGGTAGTTCAGAATTTACGCTCAGGCCAGGCGGCGACTCCCGAAGTGGCCATGTTTCGCGATGCTACGGAAGTCCTTTTCGCAGTTGCCGAGCGCCGGCGAGCTGTCGATCCGGGAGCGCCAGGGGTACCGCGTCGCCATTTCGTCAAGGATGCGGACGAGGCTCACCACATTGCATTCGAGGGCCCGAACCCCATCGTGGCTATGTCGCTCGACGACCTGATCGAATGCTCCCGCAGTTCCCACTCAAATGCTGGAGAACTGGTAGCCTTCGCAGGCGTACATCGCGGGTTCCTTCATCTGATGGCTGGGTCTGAAATCAAGAGCGTCGCTGATCTCAAAGGGAAGCGGATAGCAGTCGACACTGATACGGGTTATGCGAGCGCTCTGTTCGAGATCCTCCGACGTAATGGTCTTGAGCGTGGCCGTGACTTTGAGGTCGTCTATGCCGGCGCAACTAACCTGCGCTATGACAAGCTACTGCGTAGCGAGTTCGACGCCACGCTGCTCGGCGCACCCTTTACGCGACTCGCCATGCGGCAAGGTTACAACTCCCTCGGGACCGTCATCGACGCCCTCGGTGGCTATCAAGCCGTCGTGCTAGCCGCTCGTCGGCCATGGCTTGCTGAGAACGAAGAGACGGCCTCCGCCGTCGCTTTCTGCCTCAGCGAGACTTTTAAATGGGCGTCTCTGCCGGAAAACCGCGAAATAGTTGAAGGGTATGTCGGCGAGATACTGGGAGGCCTCGACGGATCCACCGTAAAACAGGTGACGCAAGACCTGTTTGGTCCCGCAAGCGAATTTCTTCCTGACGGCCGAATGCGCAATGGTGATACGCTCGTGGTGATCGACTTGTTTAACGCGTCGCGAGGCGCCTCGATCACGCAGGATATGGTTTCCAAGCTCACGGATGTTGGCGCAAAGATGGGGCAGCCGTCTAAACCGGATTAACAGGTATAAATTTCCATACGAAATCCTTTTAAAGCCTCAGGAGGACGCATAAGTAATGAATAAAAAAGTCTTATTAGTGACTATGGCTATGCTGGTATCAGTTATGCCGCTTTACGGGCAGTTCGCAGGGCCTGGGAGTCCGGTGCCGGTAAATGTAGATGTGAAGAGTATACTTGCCAATCCAGTTGATGACACGTTGGTAACTCTCAAGGGGCACATACTCGAGAAGGTCGGGCGAAAGTATTACATGTTCAGTGATGGAACCGGTCAAATCCGCCTGGATGTTGACAACAAGTATTTTCCAGCCGGGGTGACGATAACGCCAAAAACACTCATTCAAATATCGGGTGAAGTGGATGTGGAATATCATCGGAGCCCTGAAATAGACGTCAAGCATATTGTAGTGCTTCCGGAAGGAGGGGCTGGTTCCACTAGTCCGGGTCGGTTCGAGTCCAAGTAGGTAAAATGATACAATTACGCGAGCAGCGAATCATTAAGAACCCAGCTTCAATTTTTCAGCTAACTTTATGACCTGAGTAGAATCCCTAAACCTCAAACCTGAGGTCTACTTGCAACCTCAAGCCAAAGCCAAGGCTTCAGCCAGGATCGATATAATCGATACCAAAAACAATATTCTGAACACTCGAATATACCTACGTTTTTTTTGGACATTATAGGCGATGATGACTCTTGAGTCAATCAAAACAACGCGCCACAAGGAAACCCTCTGCGCTCTTTCTGCACAACTAATTCCCGAACAATGTTTCCCAGATGCTTTCTGAGTTCCCCATACAGTGCCTTTTTGCGGTACTTGAAAATCTACACAACGTGATATATAAATTGGCTTCACTTGCCAGTCTGTACTGGGACCCAAGAATCTATTTTTTCAATTACTGTTTTTGTCCCTTCAATGGTTTTGTCGTAGATTCTCTCCCCCCATGGCTTGATTGTCAGCGGAGGCAGTGCTGGTGGCGGTGGTGCTTGCAGTATCGGTGGTGGTGAGGGATCTAGAATCTCTTCGGGGAATAGATTCCCGTTAGGGCTAATTTTAAACACGTAAATCTTGCCTGGAATCATTTGGTTGTAAACAACATTTCCATATATTGCTGCGACGCCTATGTCGCTCAACTTGTCTTTATCATGTGATAACTTCCAAATCTCTGACCAGAACTTGTCTTTTTGTGGTGCAAAAAGTGGGTTTACCAGCCGCTGGAAAACAGTCAGAGACTTTGAACCCTCCTCTAGCAATCCCGAGTAACGCTCAGGTTCAGTTCCCTCAGTCTCAATAGGAAAACCTTGCTCAGGGCTTATATGGTCACCATAGACTCTACGCCACAGATATAGAGCTTTTTCCTTGCCATCCATTACCACTTTATTGCCAAATTTTACGATGAGGGCATCGAAGTGGATAACATCGCCCTCGATCTCGTATTCTTTTCTCAAGACCTCTTTACTTTTGTTATTCCTATCTGTTTCAACGAACACGAGACGTGTGAATTTTACTCCTGGGCGCCCATCCCTTTCCCCCTGCCATATCACCTTTGCATATCCAATCGTGTCCTCTTGCGTCAGGTTCGTAATCGCCAGTCTTAACTGCTTATTTTCTGTTAGTAATTTTGTGATGTTCGGCAAGACAGCCCAAAGCACATACACCACCATTGCGGCCACTAGAAGCGCTATCACCGCCACCATTCTGCCAATAATCCCGCCTCGCTCGCCCTTGGAAGACCTCATGATTTGCCTCCTACAACGGAAATTTCCCCCTTTACAGAGTCGCTCCACAAAAATGTTGTCATTCAACCGCCCTACTTCGGTCCATCTATTCTGACATTTCTCTCCCTCAGGTCAATCTATTATGAGAAAATTACTACGTTTCTGTCCATAGCTTGTGAAAAATCACAATTGACACTCGCTAAAGATGAAACCGGATTAGGTGGAGTCGTTGATATTGGACGACAATAGAATTGATTAAGTGCTTGTGTTCCGAATTACCGATAGCAACAAACTAAAGGTTTGGCATGGTATGAAAGGCGGGGTCTTTTAAAAAAGGTTCAGCTTGGCCTAATGACCAACTTCGAATATCTCAACGTTCCAATGTTAGCTAGCGAAATGGTACAACTTTGTACATGAAGACTAGGGCAGGTTGGAAAAAGATGATATTTTAAGCGTCTAAATCAACTATTCATGTATTAAACGACTGCCTTCAGAGGCCTTTTACTCCGTTGAGCTTAATCATCCCCAAGCCAAGAATTCGATTCCATTTCAGAAAGAAGAGGAATAAATAAAATGCTCAGATTTGAGTTAACTTTGGTGGTCCTCTCCATCTTCGTTTTTGGCGGAACCCAGTCGATCTGTTCATCCTCTATCAATGACGATTTTTTTGACGCAGCGTACAAGGGAGAAGTTGATGAAGTCAATAGGCTAATATCAAAAGGGGCTGATGTAAATTTCAGGTCAGAAACGGAGTCTACTGCATTAATAGCAGCTTGTCTTGCCAATCATATTGCAGTCGTTAAGTTACTGGTTGAAAACGGAGCTGATGTAAATCTCAAGGAGGCCAAGGGGTTCACTGCCCTGATGTTTGCAAGTTACGGAGGGTATGCTGAGGTTGTAAAAACTCTTTTGGATAACGGAGCCGACATCAATGCAAAACAAAAAGAAGGAATCACAGCACTACTGGCGGTTTGCAATAAAGGTCTGATTGAAATAGCTGAAATTCTGATAGCGCGAGGAGCAGATGTTAAAGCTCAGACAGTTCAAGGAGCAACAGCTTTGACGAATGCGTCGAAGGGCGGATTCGTTGCCATCATAAAACTTCTCCTGGAAGCTGGAGCGGATGTAAACAAGAAACAAAAAGATGGATACACAGCCCTGATGGAAGCGTCTATGAACGGTCACGCTGCTGTGGTTAGGCTCCTAATTGATAATGGCGCAAATGTAGATGCGACCGCAGACGATGGATATACCCCTCTTGAGCTGGCTTCCAAATATGGTCATACAAAAATTGTTAATATCCTGAAAGCTAATCGAGCAAAAAGGTAAAAAC
>JAZDKD010000583.1:0-2443 GCA_043803345.1 Pseudomonadota bacterium | reverse complement strand
AAAACCATAGAATTGCTAAAAAACCGTCCTGCCATAGAGGCTGACCCCTCCGTCTTGGGAGAGCGACAATTCACACTGGCGAGTGCTTGCGCCAACCTGGGATTGTTGAACGAAGCTCAGGAATCCATTGAGAAGGCTCTGGAGTTAGACAAACTGAATCCATCGTATCACCAAATGTTAGCCTCAATTTTGCAGGCTAGAAACATGAACCAGGAAGCCATGGACAGACTTCAGCGGGTTCTTTTCCTAGACCCCGACAACGTTATGGCCAACGTAACTTTGGGTACAATTCAGAGCAGTCTACGTAACCACACCGAGGCTCTCAGACACATGCGAAACGCAATGAAGCTCCTCGATCAACTTTCGTCCGAAGAGATTGTTCCGGATTCTGATGGAGCCACTGCGGCTCACATAAAGGAAATGGTGCAATCGGCCATTCAAAACATGACATGACGGTAATTTTCTTTTTGCCATTTGGCAGAGATCTTTAAGAAAACTGGAGATTATTGAATGAAGGATCAACCGGGAAAAATCAAGGAATTCAATAGTCCCACAAGGACGATCGATAAAACTGCCATACTTAAACAAAGGGCCGTCTCCCTTGCAGCCACACAGGGCAAAACCGAAAAAGAATTTGAGTCGATTGAGGTTCTTGTCTTCTCTCTCGGTTCCGAACGATACGGCGTAGGATCAGAAACCGTTAGAGAAGTTTGTCCAGTAAAGCAAATTACTAGAGTACCATGCGTTCCACCTTTTGTGATGGGAATCATAAATGTTAGAGGAAAGATTTTCTCAATTTTAGATATTAGACGGCTATTGAACCTGCCCGAAGTGAAGTCCCGTAATCAGGAAAAGGTAATAATAATTGGATTCGAGGACATGGAAGTAGGGATTCTTGCGGATGACGTCTTAGGAGTAAATCACGTTAAAATATCTGAAATCCAGCAGGATATACCGACTCTCAGCGGAATCAATGAAAAGTATTTATACGGAATCGTCTCTGACAGACTTACGATATTGAACGTGGAGAATTTCCTTTCCGACCAGTCCATCATTGTTGACGAGACTGTCTGAAATTAAAGCCCAATAGGTGTTTATCGCCTTGTTACATCTAGGAGAAACCGAGATGATCAACTTCTTCGCTAAAAGCCTGCTGGCTAAAATGATGGCGCTTTTTCTTGCCGTTTCCCTATTACCGATAGCGTTAGTTGGGGTGTTGTCTTATTGGACCGCATTGTCAGCGCTCAAGAAACTAGAATTTCAAAAGCTTCACGAGGCGGCCGACCTTCGAAAAGAACAAATTCTCGGTTATCTTAATCATGCTATGACGGATACAAAATTTATGGCGACACTAGATCCAGTTGTAACCAGCACATCTCAGATCCAGGCTCACGGTTCGGCCAACGCCAAAGCGGGTGGCGGATCCACAGTAGAGACAGCGACTGATGTTTACAAGAAAGCCCATAACGATCTCGATCAGACATTCAAGAAGTTTATGCAGACAATTGGAAAAGAATCCAACACCCTTGAGGACATATTTATTATTGACGCATTGAGTGGGGTCATCATTTACAGCCTGAATCGACGAGTCGATTTGGGAACAAGCTTAAGGAATGGACCTTACAGAGAATCAGGGCTTGCAAAAATTTGGGAACGAGTTTCCAGGACCAGAAAACCGACCGTGGTGGATTTCTCAGTTTTTGGTTCGTCAGCGGCGTATTTAATGTTCGCTGCGGCCCCTATAGGTTTAGACTCTGACGCCGGAGTGAACGCTATACTGGCCTTGGCTATCAAACCTGGTCATATTTTAGACATTATGAAAAGTACCACAGGAGTAGGGGAGACAGGAGAGACTAGGCTGGTGGGTCAAGACTTCCTCATGCGCTCTGACACCCGTTTTGAATCTTCATCCTTTTTCATGAAAAATAAAGACGAGACCAAAGCAGTTAAATTGGCGCTTAAAGGCGAATCCGGATCCATGATAGGCCAGGACATGCGAGGAGAAATTTCACTCATTTATTATCTTCCGGCGGCCATCAACAAAGATGAAAACCTAGGAGCTGATTTTGACTGGGCAATCATTTCAGACATCGATGAAAAAGAATCGCTGGCTCTTGCAATGGATATGGTTTGGCGCATATTTGTCATCGGATTAATCATTGCTGTTATTGTGTCCATCGTAGCATTCGTAGCGGCACGCGGAGTTTCAAAGCCCATCAGGAGAATGTCGGATCAAGCCTCCAAAATCAGCGAAGGGGATCTAACCATTGAGGTGACCCTCGAAAAACGAAGAGACGAAATTGGACAACTAACCAGATCATTTCACATAATGGTGGAAAACCTCAGGCAACAGACCAAGGAAATTCTCGAAGGCGTAAACATCTTGATGTCATCGTCCACGCAGATTTCCGCTACAACCTCTGAACTGGCCGCAAGCGCTGCT
>JAZDKD010000582.1:0-10624 GCA_043803345.1 Pseudomonadota bacterium | reverse complement strand
CCGATGCCGTGTCCAATCCGAGGAGACGCGGCGTTTCGACTATTACGGCGTCAAAAAATCCTATGGATCCGGGCGTAATAGGCACAAGATTGGCTACCGCCCCCAGGCTCGAGACGACCAGAGTTGAAGTCAAGCTCAACTGCTTCCCAACAGATTGGTAGATGAAATAGAGAGCGAATGCTTGGCTTAGATTTATCAACGCGAGTGACACAGCCACTTTGAACATAAGGGCCAAATCACGGCTAAGAATGATCCAAGATTCGTTTAGACGATAAAGAAATTTCATGACCCTGCCAGAATCTTTTTTTTTGTTGAAACTGGGCAGGAAAAAAGCCAGATAAACGGAACCTCCGAGTATCGAGACCAGCGCTACTAATAGGGTGAACTCGTAAATCTCGAAAACACGCGCGACATAACCAAGCGCAACCAACCCCATTGTTGCGCTTACCATGGCCACAAGTATCGCTGTGCCCCCGTAAATCACAGCAAACTTGTGATAGTCGAGATTTTTGGATCGCTTCAAGTATAAGGCAAGGGCCCCAGAACCGCCGCGCATCGGGATGATCAGATTCCCCAGCATCATTCCATGAGTCACAGAAATGAGTTCAAATAAGCGCAACCGGGTATTAAACTTTCTGAGGAAAAGATTGGTCTGGTAAGAATTTAACAGGAATCCTAGCCACAGAAATAAACCCGCAATTGCAGTTGTCTTGCATGATGACGTCCAAAGAGCGGAAAACTCTTTCCAGTGTATCGAGATGTAGTAGCTGAAACAAAATGAAAAAAGAGAAACTACACTGAGTCCGATTATCCACGGTCGACGTTTAGACACGTCATCTGTTGGAGGTCTTGAGTTAGAAAACTCTGACTTCAAATTGTTCTCTTGATAACATTTTTCTGAACGAAGACTTAAGCGGCTTCGCCGTCACTGGAGTCTTTTTTCTTTAGCCAAAAAGGAGCCATGAGGTTTTTCATTTTCAAGGTTTGCGTCTGAAGCCATTGATCGGAGGGGAGTTTTCCACAGACAATTCGGCTTCGAACTTCGTCAATCATAGGATGGTGAGGAAGTTTTTCCTTGAATTGTTCATAGACTTGAGCAAATTCTTTGAACGGTGTTTCCATTATGGTCTCCAAGGTGTGTAATAATTGGGTCAATTCAATAAATATAGACAACAATATATTGCTTTGGTTTCAAGATGTTGACATTTAAAGTTAATAATTAAGTTTAAAATAACCTCAAAAAAAAGTTGATATTCGCTAAACGCTTTATAATCTCTATTTTTGAAAAAGGGAAACTTTTAATCTTTTGGATGCTCTCGAGGCGGAGTCAAACCTCGGAAACATTATGAACAGAGGATTTATTAATCCACACAATCTCGAACAAATCTCCATTTACAGGCAGGTGTACGCGCCTTCGTGAGACCATTCCGCCGATTTGGTATGATCTTTGTCATCTTTATCAACCACGAAATTTGAGTTCTGGATCTTGTCGGACTGTTCTTTCATAAAAAACCATGTCGTTGCTTTGCACAACTTTAATTTCCCCCCACCGAACAAGTCGCTGGAGTAGTTTGGTAACTTGACTGGGATTCATTCCGAGTCCTGTAGAAATACCCTGAACAGTGCAAGGACGCCTGCTAAGCAACTCTATAATATCGGAATCGTCAGATTTCCCTTTCTGGAGAAACGTCGATTCTGTTGGACTATTTTCTACAATCAATTCTACCGTGCCGGGAACCAGTTTCTTTAATTTTTCCATTTCTTCCGGCTGAACCGCATGAGCAAAATCTTCGACTGGTGGCCTCACAACGGTGTTCAATTGAACTAGTTTTGGGCCGATTCGATCTATCAGGGCTGCGATCTGTATCATCTCCGAATGGACACCTGTGATTCCGCCAAGAAGGAACACCTCCAGCCATACGGCCCCTGAAAACCGCTTTGTAAAATCGACAATTCCCCGCGCCATCATTTCAAAAGAAATGCTTTCGTGTGGACGGTTGACATAACGAAAAGAAGATTCATTACCGGCGTCCAAAGAGGGGAGGACTATGTCCGCATCGAGTAAAGATTCCTGAACTTCCGGTATCCACAAAAGCGAACCGTTGGTAAGAACAGCGATTGGAACTTTTGTTAATTTCTTGATCCTGTTTACCAAGTCGCCAATACCAAGGTTCAATGTCGGTTCGCCCGAACCGGCTAGACTTATGTAGTCGGGAAAGGGTTCGATCTGCAGCTTTCTTTCCAATTCCTCAAGCACATCGTCAATCGGCACATAAAACTTCCTTTCAATGGTTTTGTTTGAAGTTCTTCCGAGTTGGCAATACACACAGTCATAGGAACACGTTTTGAATGGCACAAGGTCTACTCCTAAGGAGCGTCCTAAACGCCTAGATGGCACAGGGCCATAAACGTAGTGAAATCGATTTTGTCTCATCTACTACGCCTTCAGACAAAATGATGATTGAAATACCGAACGTAGCTACAAATGGTCAGAAACGCTGTGCTGTGTGAAGCACAGAGCATGCCAACGTGGTTTCACCGACGTAAAACAATTTAAACGACTGAATGATATTGATTTCGTATTGTGGATGTGGTGGCGTTGCCTAGCAATAGAGTAGCTTAACCACTATTCAAACGGACATATAGGTAGTAATAACACTACCATTGTGACTTATCAGTTTGCGACCGCTAAATTCCGACTCAACGGTTTCCAATTCCTGACCGAAAGCACACGTGAGACCACTTAGAGATGCCGGCAAATATGGCCTTGCAAGCGGCATAGATATCAAATGCGATATCTTGGGTTAATAAACCTTTCCACCAACTGGATAAAACGATTTTGCTTTGATGGCTCGCAACCAGGTCTAAATCGATTTCAGTGCCTCCAAGATTTCTTCCGGGTCCAATCGTTTTGTGTAATCAGTATCAACAGACGCTTTTACAATTGTCCCGTCTCGCTCAATTACGTAGGTAGCGGTCAAAGGCAGTTCGAACTGGCCATCCCCTTCAGCCTTAGTAAGTTCAATCCCATAACTTCTATAAACGCTGACTAAGTCCTCTTGAATCGCAAATACTATTCCAAACTCTCTCGCAACTCTGTTACCTATGTCGCTAAGAACTTCAAAACTCAGGTCATTCTTTTCCACTGTAGATAGGGAGTCATCCGGCGTTTGACTGGAGATAGCCACCAGTGACGCTCCCATGGATTGAATGTCGTCAAGTCTTCGCTGCAATGACCGCAGCTCAATATTACAGTAAGGTCACCAACCGCCCCGATAAAAGGATAATACAACTGGCCCGTTGCGTAATAATTTCTCAAGTGAGACCACTTGCCCTGTAGCGTTGGGCAATTCAAATTTGGGCGCTATGTCACCTTCCCGCAAGCAGGCGTCGACTATTCCTGATTGAGCCAACCGCTCCTGCGCCGCATCCATTACTTTAAGCTTATCCTGTGGGACAAGTTTACGATTTACTTCTCTACGTCTAGAAAGTTTGTCATTTAAAGACATACCTAGTCCTTGAATGTTAGCTTCGTTCAACAGACTTCAATCTTAGCGATTTTATAAGTTAACTGGCTTTGGAACACAACCATCGAGCGCAAGATCTAATATTCACCTAACAAAAAAGTGTGTTTTGTTGGTTCCGCTCAACAAAAAAACGGCCTAAAAGGCCGTTTTTTTGTTTACGCTAAATTGTTACTCTATGACACCTTAAACTTGTAAATCTCGTTTGTCTTGGGATCGATGACATGTACAGCGCATGCGATACATGGATCGAATGAATGCACTGTGCGCAAGATTTCAAGAGGTTTCTTGGGATCAGCGACCGGGGTCCCAATGAGAGCGTTCTCTACAGCGCTCTTCTGTCCCTTCGCGTCAGCGGGTCCGAGGTTCCATGTAGATGGAACGACCTGCTGGTAGTTCTTAATCTTACCCTTTTCAATATTAATCCAATGCCCCAGGGATCCTCTCGCCACGTCATTGAGCCCCATACCCTGACCGTTAACTGTTTCGTCCAGTTTATAATCTGTGAACGTGCGTGTGTCGCCTTTCTTAACGTTCTCGATGAGTTCCATGGTCCACTTTTCAGCGATCTTCGCATTAACCAGACACTTTATTCCCCTGGCCCCAATTCGGCCAAGAGTAGACATGAGAGCTTCCGGGCCAACGCCCAGTTTCTTCATGACCATGTCTGTGGTCTCTTTGATTTCCTTGTTGCCGCCGACGTACGACACGAGACATTGAGCCAGTGGGCCAACTTCCATGACTTTACCGTCGTATCTCGGGGCCTTCATCCAGGAATATTTTCCATCTTTTGAAGTAGTGTCAGGAACCGCCCCCTTGAGAGCGTCACCGGTGAGAGGCTTTGTCACTCCCACAGCGGGATGCAGAGCAGCCCCGTTCTCATACCATGCTCTTGTGACATCCTCAGTTACCTTTGCAGGATCAACCGGCACTGATTTCAGTTGGCCATCCATGATGATCCCTCTTGGGAAATAGAAACTCTCTGGCTCTTTGTCACTCTGTGGGAAATCACCATAGGCCAAAAAGTTCTTGTTTCCACCAATTTTTGTCCAATCTTTGTAGAAACCGGCCACTGCAAGCAGGTCAGGAATATACACCTGTTCTATGAAAGCAATCTGTTCTTTCAACATGAAAAGATACTGTGAGATTCGGTCGGCGTTCAACTGGCCGATAACTGTTACTCCACCCGGAAGGTGACCCTGTAGATGGGGGTTCTTGGCGCCCCAGATGGCTGTCATTTGAGCTGCGTGAACTTGCTGGCGGAGGTTGTCCAGGTAATGTCCCACCGCCATCAGATTGGCTTCCGGAGGTAGTTTATATGCCGGATGGCCCCAGTAAGCGTTTGCGAACGGGCCTAGCTGGCCAGAATCAACAAAAGATTTGAGCTTTGACTTGAGTCCCTCATAATAGGCTTTAGGCTGGGGACGACCACTTACTGACGCCGACAAGTCGGCGGTCTTTCCGGCGTCGGCTGACAGGGCGGACACAACGTCGACCCAGTCAAGCGCGCAAAGCTGATAAAAATGAACTGTATGATCATGCATGTTCTGTGCGGCATGCGTCAGATTTCGTATTATCCTGGCATTAGGTGGAATCTTAATTTTTAGGGCATCTTCAACCGCTCTCACAGAAGCCAGCGAGTGCACCAGTGTACACACTCCACAGGATCTCTGTGTGATTAGGTGGGCGTCACGTGGATCACGTCCCTGAAGAATGATTTCAAGACCCCGGAATAGTGTGCCACTACTCCAAGCGTCCTTGACTTTACCATTCTCTATTTCGACTTCTATGCGTAGGTGACCCTCAATTCTTGGAATTGGGTCAACGACGACTCGTGCCATTTTTCGCTCCTTCTTGTTTGGTTACCTAATTGTTGAATGACAGTTTGGTAATCATTGCAATCTAGTTATTTCTGAACGTAGAACGGGGCCATCTTGTCCCAAAAACCTGGTTCGCTGCATCCAATGCAAGGATGACCGGCGCCGATCGGCCAGTTAGTACCCTGGTTCCAAAGGATTGTCGGACAGTTATTATAGGTTTCAGGTCCAGCGCAACCGACTTCATAGAGACACCAATTTTTGGCGGCGCCTTCATCTCCGAACTGCTTCACAAACTCTTTGTTCTCAAAATGGCCTCTTCTCGGGCAGTTATCATGAATCAGATAACCGTAGGCGAACAGTGGTCTACCTTTGTCATCCAAGGCGGGAAGTTTACCCAATAGCAGGTAATGAACAATTGTGGCTACCATGTTATCCGCATTCGGCGGACAACCCGCTATATTAACCGTTTTCAGGCCTGTAACCTCTGCCACACTTTTAGCGCCGGTCGGATTCGGTTTTGCGGCCTGAACCCCACCATCGCCAGCGCACGCGCCTACACATATGGTAGCCGCCGCGTTTTTGCATACATGGTTGGCGATTTCAAGAAAAGTCTTACCGTGTACTTTTCCGTAAACTCCATTGTCCTTGGTAGGAATAGCTCCTTCGGCGATGCAAATGTACTTGCCTTTTTGATCTTTAACGGTTTTTTCGAGAATTTCTTCAGCCTGATCGCCAGCGGCCGCCATAATGGTTTCATGGTAGGCAAGATCAATAACATCAAGAATGATGTCGGCAGCCCAGGGGTAGGTGGATCTGATGAAGGATTCTGTGCAACCTGTACACTCTGCAAAATGCAACCATACGACCGTGGGTCTTTTTTTCTCCATGGCCTCGGCGATTCGCGGAGCGAAGGACATGGGCAGCCCGAGGACCGTCGCCATCAAACCGCAGAACTTCATGAAGTCGCGGCGGGAAACGCCTTTAAGGGCTAACCTTTCGTTCAAATCGACATGACTGTCCATTATTATCCTCCTTGCATGGACTCTTTGGTGTGACTCTGTATGTAGCCATATCCGAGCCTATGTGGCTTAAGGTCAGTTAGGAATACATAGACCTATTGGCCTCTAGACTCTGGATAGACACAAAAATAGGGCACTTAAACTTATTGAAAAGAACAAGCCTTTTAGGACAATCTTTTAAATACTATGAAGAAGAACCAAAATCAAGGCCATATCTACAATGAAATTAAAGTGATACCTATATTTTTTTTATGCCACTTGGGCAAGACATGAATATTGGGTAGTTTATTACCGACACCCCCGACAATATCCTAAAACAGCTCCTTATTAATTTAGAGGCTTCTTTCCGCGCAATCCAAAGTATAATTTATGTCCTCATCTGAATGGGCCACACTGACAAACCAGGCCTCAAACGCTGATGGCGCAAGATAGATTCCCTGATCGAGCATCTTGCCAAAAAAATTGTTGAATCCTGATTTGCTGGCTTTGAGCGCCTCTTCATAATTGGTTACCGATTCAACGTCAAGAAACACGGAAAACAGTGAGCCAACCCGATTTATGGTATGTTTTAAAGACTTTCCGGAGAGAATTTCTCCAAGGCCTCGGGCCAGACGTGATGACTTATCTTCAAGATCGGGATAAGGATTGTCTCTTTTTAAAATACTCAACGTCGCAAGACCCGCTGAAACAGCCAACGGATTTCCTGAGAGAGTGCCAGCTTGATATACTCCTCCAACTGGAGCCAAAAACTCCATGATTTCTCGGGGACCACCAAAAGCCCCCACGGGCAACCCGCCTCCGATTATTTTCCCGAGACAGGTCAGGTCCGGCATGACTCCGTAAAGCTGCTGAGCTCCGCCCAGAGCGACCCTGAAACCACTGATAACTTCATCGAAAATCAACAAGGAACCATTACTGGAACAAATGTCCCGAAGTCCTTCCAGAAAACCATGCACAGGCTTTACCACCCCCATGTTTCCGGCAATCGGTTCTACTATTATAGCGGCTATTTCGATCGGTAAGTTTCGAAAACACTCCTTCACGGACTCCAAGTCGTTATAAGGAAGAACAATAGTCTGCTCGACCAAAGATTTGGGCGCTCCCAACGAATCAGGGATGGAGAAGGTAGCCGCCCCGGAACCCGCCTTGGCCAAAAGACCATCACTGTGGCCGTGATAACACCCTGAAAATTTGATTATTTTGTCCCGGCCGGTGTATCCGCGAGCTAGTCGGATGGCGCTCATTGTAGCTTCCGTGCCTGAACTGACTAGCCGAACCATTTCAATGGAAGGCACAAGCTCGGATATCAGTTCCGCCATGGCAATCTCGCGCCTCGTCGGGGCGCCAAAAGACGTCCCGTCCCGCATCGTCTTGGCGAGGGCGGCCAACACTTCCTGATTGGCGTGCCCCAAGATGAGCGGGCCCCAAGAGCAGACGTAATCAATGAAGTCATTGCCGTCCTCGTCTACGATGTGACTACCGTGACCCGACTTAATAAAATGAGGACACAATCCCACCGACTTGAAAGCTCTGACCGGTGAATTCACACCTCCCGGAATAAACTCAACCGCTTTTGAGTAAAGTTCCTGTGAAATATGTTTGTTTATCATCAATGATTCTCCGTTTGACATCTGTTAATGTAGAGATAAATCAATCATCAAAGTAAGTCATGCTAACTTTTTTGAGTTCTCTCTCGCTAAACAGAATTTCGTAATCTTCCAGGCCGACTTCTTTAGCCATTCTGACAACCGTTTTCATACAGTCATCTTTCGAGGAGGAATGTATCATGGTAAAAAGATTTGCACCCAAAGCCCCGAATGGAGGACGTTCGTAACAGTGAGTTACTTCAGGGATATTGGCGAAAATTTCTCCGATCTCCTCAACCCGATCGGGCGAAACTTTCCACACAACCATACCGTTGAAGCTAATCCCTGCCTCAATGTGTCTGATCATGGCTCCAATTCTGCGAATTACCCCTGAATCAATCATTTTATTAATACGTAATATGACTTCATCTTCCGACACGTTGAGTTCTTTCCCGATCATTGCGTACGGCTCGGGGGTTCCATACAGATCACCTTGAAGAGCGGAAAGAATTCCTTTATCGATGGCGTCGATCTTAAGACTGGACATTTGATGTCTATACCTTCTAGAATTTGATTAACTTATACTTCGCCGAATCAAAATGAACAAAGAAAAATATGCCCTTTGTTTCGTGTTTGCGATGGGAATAGAATCGCACCGCTTTTTGAAACGTGTCGAGACCCGAAAGCGCTGGAAAGTCGGACACGCCACACACAGGGCGGTTTTTTTCGAGGGTGGTGAGTTTCTGGTCATCCGAAGTGGAATTGGCTTCCAAAGAGCCCTGGAGGCCAGCAAAAACATCAATTGCCGTCCTGATTACATGCTTAGCGTCGGAACTTGTGGGGCTTTAGCCCACGATCTTATGCCGGGTGACATTGTACTTGCAAATGAAACTATTTATTCTGGAGATCCGCAAGTCAGAGTGAAATGCTCCGAGGACCTGCTGGCTGCTTCAGAGTCAGTATGTTCGAGATTAGGCTTGAATTACCGAGTTGCTCCAATAGTTACTTCCGATAAAGCCGTTTTCTTAAGATCGGAAAGAGAAAAACTGAAATTACGATGCGGCGCCGACGCCGTAGATATGGAAAGTCACGCGATAGGAATGGGGGCGGCTTCAATTGGTTCATTATTTGGTGTAATCAGAGTGGTATCTGATGGGGTAGACTCCCCACCACTTCCGGATCCTGCGATTGTAAGAAACTGGTCGAACAGATTACACGAGATTCCAAAAAATGTTGGTCCGTTATTTGTGTGGTGGAAGTTCCTCAAATCTTTCAACGCATCGATCAAAAAACTTGACGGGCCATTGATTGAATTGACCAGGATGATCCAAAAATCTAGTATCATTTATACCAGTCGCTCAGGAGGTAAACGTCCATTAATCAAGAAATGATTTGGTCGTAAAGAATCTTGACCTGACTGACGTGTCAGAATTTATCCGTTTTGTATCAGAACTCTGCTTAAGAGGTTCCACAATTGGATGCTGGAACCTTGGAGGTATGCATGAGGAGACGACTTGGTTAATCAAACTATGTTTCCCGTCCACAATATGCGGGAACGACTTTTCGAATGCACGGTCTATTATGAGGACACTGATTGCATGGGTGTGGTGTACCACGCAAATTACTTGCGGTTCCTTGAACGCGCCCGTTCCGATTATGTCGCGAATCGTTTGGGAACCACCATTGTGGAATATCACAAACGTGGATGTCTTTTCATGGTCCACAAGATTGAAATCGCTTACCATTCACCTGCAAAACTTGGAGATATTCTTACGGTCAGAACCTGGATAGAGAAAACCACATCTTTCCGAATAGTTGTAAAGCAGATTGTCATCAGGAAAGGCATGCCTAAGGACTATCTTGTGAGCGCCAATGTGACACTGGTCGCCGTAGGCGACGACGGACAACTCATGGAGATTCCTCGCGAGTTTCATGGCCTGTAGAAGGTTCGGGAATCTTATGAAAACAACTTGGGCTCCAACATTTGCCGCTGTCACCTTGATGACGGTTTTTATTCAACTTTGGCAAACTTTGCCGTGTGCGCAAACACGAGATCCTGCGCTAGAAAAGATTATGAAAATTTCGGGTCTCCGCGGCCAAGTTCAGAGTATGCCGGCATCGTTTCTCATCACTATTCCGTCCGACATGTTCTCCGACAATCGCGAACGCACACGGTTTTACTCTAGAATCAAAGATGAGGTTACAGCCGAAAGTCTTCTCGAAATTTTCCAGGAAACTTTCACTGAAAATATCGATCAGGAAAATCTCAACCAGGTTTTGCAGTTTTATGAATCAGGACTTGGCAGAAAGGTCGGCCGTTTACAGAGTGAAGCGCTGTCCTCAAACGTGATCCAGACCATCAGGGAAGGCAGGAGATTTGCGGCCAGCCTCGATGAAAATAGGCTGACGCTTCTGGAACGATTGATTGATCTTCTTGGGACAGATAGAAACAACATCATGCTCCGGAGACTTATCGTCCGCCTATTAGGGGCTACGGACTGGAACCGCCGCTCCGTTAACGATAGCAACCTCGACGCGCGCCTTCAGTTCATGGAAAGTTCCTTTGAAAATGATTCCTCTTCATTGAGGGAACTCACTCTGAATTGCTTCGCCAACACATTCAAATCATTGAGTAATTCTGAACTGGACGCCTTGACTAGATTCTATGAATCTAA
>JAZDKD010000581.1:0-5272 GCA_043803345.1 Pseudomonadota bacterium | reverse complement strand
CGAGGATGAAAAATCATTGTTTGTTCCACCCGGCGGCAAAATGGATTCGGTCTGTTTCGGCAAGGGATTGCATAACCCTCTGGTCAATCTAGCGTGGCACCTGTTCTACCTTCCCCTTCTGTGTAAGAAACGTGGATACGATGTGTTGTTTCTTCCGGCGGCGAATCGAAGGGCGCCTTACTGGGTTCCGTGTCCATCAGTCGGGACGGTTCACGACTTTTCCAGCACTCATGTGGAAGATAAATACGACAAAGCGAGAATGTTTTTTATAAAACGGTATACTCCGGTTTTGATTCGAAGGCTCAACATGGTGTTGACCGTCAGCGAGAATAGCAAAAAAGACATCGTAAGCTTTTGTGGAATCCCTGAAGAAAAGGTTATTGTGACTCCGAACGGAGTTGATAACCAAGTTTATTTCCCGCATGACAGGGGGCCGGCTCTTGAGAGGGTTCAGGCTAAGTATGCCATTCGTTCCCCGTACATTCTGTATGTGTCGCGTATAGAACATCCAGGCAAGAACCATGTTCGACTAATCAACGCTTTCAGTCGTTTGAAGGCCCGCTCCAAAATTCCGCATCAATTGGTTCTTGCCGGCACCCCGTGGGGTCGAGCTGAAGAGGTTTATGAGACGGCGGCTCGATCCTCCTACACTGACGATATTTCCTTCATTGGATTTGTGGGTGGATCAGACCTTCCATCACTCTACAGCGCTGCTGATCTTTTTGTATTCCCATCTCTTTACGAGGGATTCGGAATGCCGCTTCTTGAGGCTATGGCGTGCGCTTCCCCTGTGGCGTGTTCAAATGTCTCTTCTATGCCGGAAGTTGCGGGAGACGCTGCGCTTCTTTTCGATCCGAATGACGAGAATGACATCTGTCGAGCCATGGGAGAAATACTCGGGGACTCTGAACTTCGGGGGGAATTGGTTAAGAAAGGTCTGGAAAGAAGCAGTCTGTTCAGTTGGCGCAGCGCGGCCCAGAAAACTCTGGAAGTCATATATCAGGTTTACGAGGACAAGACTTGACCGTTAGATTCCCGCACATAATAGGCATATCCGGGGCCACTTGCTCTGGAAAATCTAGTCTGGCAAGAAACATAAGGGACAAACTGACAGATAAGGACATCTCTATAATTTCTAGCGATTGGTATTACCGTGACCTTTCAGCATTACCCCCTTCCGAGCGGGAGAGGCGCAATTTCGACGAGCCCGAAGCATTGGAAATGGATTTGCTCCGTCGACACCTCGAAGATCTTACCGCAGGACGCGACATCTTTAGACCTGTGTATGATTTTTCCACGCACACCAGAACCGCTCAAGCAATTCAAGTCACTCCAGGCCCTGTCATCATAGTGGAAGGGATTTTTGTGCTATACTGGGAGGCGATTCGTCAATTGTTAAATACCAAGGTGTTTGTGTTTTTAACTGACGCTGAATCACTGGCCCGGAGACTTGAAAGGGACGTTAGGGAGAGAGGACGAACCCAGCAATCGGTCATAGATCAATATCAGGCGACGGTCAAACCCATGACCCACAAATTTGTGGTTCCCACAAAGCGTTTTGCTGACATAGTTGTTAGCGGAACGGATCCTATTGAAGAATCAGCGAAACTTGTCATAAGCCGCATACCCACTATCCAGAAAAATTCGACTTGAAACAGAGGTTATTTATCATCCTGATGAATTTTGTGTTTGTAATTACGAATAAATTGGAAACGTTGTTTGTTTTTAACTAAATTTTCTGGAACATTACAGTGAAATTTACATCCCTTTCCAAACGCTGTTTCGACTTCATTTTATCATTTTCTCTACTCTTGGTCCTCTTACCGATCCTGGCGTTGACTCTTCTGTTGTCGGGGTTTTCTTTGCAACGAATCCCCAGATATGGAAAAGGGCTCGTAATTTATGATGAACTCTCCTTCAAAACCGGAAACGGGTGTTTAAAAAATCTTATCAAGAAACTTCATTTGACCAACCTCCCCATTATAATCAACGTAATCAAGGGAAACATGTCCTTCGTAGGGCCTCGACCAATGTCGCCAGGAGAGGCGAATCCAAACGATAGCGCAATGCGAAGGCGTCATGAAGTTAGACCCGGCATCGTCTCCCTCTGGTGGATTCGCCAAAGGGCTAACATCAATTATGGTTCGGAGATATCTGTCGACCTCGAGTACATCGACAACCAGCGACTTCTCAGCGACATCGGAATCCTTCTTAGAGCTATTCCCGCTATATTACTTGGTGACGCAGCCGGTTCCTCCGACGAAGAACTAAGAATCCTAGGGATCCCGATTGACAATCTTACTATGGATCAGGCCGTAGGCGCCATTTTGAAATGGGTCGGGGAACCAGGTTCGAAACAGGTCTGCTTCGTCAACGCCGATTGTGCAAATATTGCGTACAAGGATGGAGACTACCTTGAAGTCCTGAGAAAAGCCGATCTATGCCTGGCGGACGGAGTCGGTCTAAAACTAGCGGGTAAACTCCTGTCTCAGGACATAGCCCAGAATGTCAACGGCACTGACATGTTTCCGATCCTTTGTGAACGGATTTCCGGGACCCAGGGGAAATTGTTTTTGTTAGGGTCCAGGCCGGAGGTGGTTCAAGGCGTAGTGGATTGGATCAATAAGAATCACCCCGGGGTTCAGTTGGCGGGGTATCACCATGGATATTTCACCCCTGATGAAGAGCTTGAGATAATTGAAAGCATACGCGATTCCGGCGCTCGTTTACTTCTGGTTGCCTTCGGCGCCCCAAAGCAGGACGTTTGGATCAATCAACATCTCGGAGAATTAAGAGTGGGCGTAGCCATAGGCGTGGGTGGACTGTTCGATTTTTATTCCGGCAGACTTCCTCGAGCCCCACTGTGGATGAGAGAAATCGGCATTGAATGGCTTTATAGAATGATTCAGGAACCTGGTCGTCTCTGGAAGAGGTATTTAATAGGAAATTGCGTTTTTATTTTCCGAGTTCTAAAGGAAAAATTGCTGCGAGGAAGAAGGAAGGACACTTAACAGCGCTCTATCCGTAATTACGGATTGCAGTTATGGCGTCGTAGTCCAATGTAATTTCGATTGTCAGGCCCCACTCACTAGGTAATGGAGCGTTATTTCCGGAGGGCAGTTGAATCTAAGTGGAAGCCCCGAACTCCCTGTTCCCAGTGAAGTGTAGCCGGGCATTCCCTTGTAATTCCATGGCCCTTTGCAATATTTCCTCTTGCAGTTTGCGTTTAGCCATACCGGTCTCCCCCCCGGCAAACACATTTGCCCTCCGTGAGTGTGACCGGTAACTACAAAGTCCACTCCATGGTCACGAGCCTGTTCAAGGGTTTCCGGGGAATGGATCATGAGTACCTTCGCAGCCCCATCTGGGACTTCAGCGAATCCCTTCTCATAGTCGTGTAAGCCATAGAAGTGAGCGTCATCCAATCCTATTATGCAGACTTTACCCCCATCTTTTTCTATACAAACTGATTCGTTCAACAGCATCCGAATTCCATGGGCTTCAAGTTTGGGAACAAACTCCAGAAAATCGTGGTTTCCAAGAATCCCGAAATTTCCGTATTTGCAATCAAGACTCTTAGTGAGAGATTCGATCTCTCTGAATACAGGATAATAATTTCCATGAGTGTGGAATCTATAGTCCCCTGTTATCAAGGCCACATCGCAATTCAAAGTTGAACACAGTCTTCCGACATGAACTCCCATTCCCTCGAAAACATCAAGATGCAGATCAGACAAATGCAGTATCTTAAACCCATTGAGCGCTTCTGGAAGATTCTTGACAGCCACTCGATTAAAAATTATCTTGTGATCCTTGATGTTAGAAAAGCCTTTTGACCAGACTCTGAAAAGTTTTATGAACCAGCCAAAGGCGTCTAGCGCCCATTCAAGATTCTCAAAGTGAAATCCCCCAAGGCCAGGTCCCAAAACCTGAGCCGAATGCTCGACTTGAATCTGTAGTCTTTTTGCGACATAGTCCCTGCCACATCGATCAATAACCTGCTGAAGATCATGTTTTTCCATTTTGTTTCCCAGGATCAATCCATTTGCATTCTTCATGAATCGTCTAAATTTTTTAAATAACAATTTTGGGGATAGTCAGGAATGGAATTCATGATCCTCGACAGTTCACTTGCCTTAATAGGTTTGGTGATGTAATCATCCATCCCCGCTGATATGCATTTTTCCCTGTCACCTTTGAGCGCATGAGCAGTGAGCGCTACTATGGGCGTAAACGTTCCTGAAATTTTCTGATGCTCCCTGATGAGCGCAGTCGCTTGAAAACCATCCATTTCCGGCATCTGGACATCCATAAGGATTAGATCAAATTCCTGAGTATTTGCGGCTTCAACGGCCTTTCTCCCGTTGGTTACCGCCAAAACAGAATGCCCCATCTTATTGAGCATGAGAAGCATAAGTTTCTGATTAACCGGGTTGTCCTCGGCCAGCAAAATCCTAAGAATTCTTTCAGATTCTGTGCTCAGAACGGACTTTTCCGTCCTGGCGAAACGGGATTTTCTGGCGCCTTCGGAGCCAAGCGCAACATTTATTTCATACAGCAATTGCGCATGCTTGACTGGTTTCGTGAGATAACCGGCCACGCCGAGTTCCTTGCACCGATCCCCGTCATCGCATGCGTGCGCTGATGTCATAATTATCGTAGGCCCCTTATAGACACCTGGGTTTTGGCCGAGATGTCCCAGAAGTTGGTATCCGTCCATTTCAGGCATTTGGACATCTAGGAGCATCAGATCAAAGGGAACACCTTCATCCCTGGCTTTCTCGAGAATTGCAATAGCCTCACGAGCGTTGACAGCCTCGAACGCAAGCATGTCCCAGCGGGCAAGGGTTTCAGTCAGGATAAGTCTGTTAGTTGGGTTGTCGTCGACAATCAGAGTGCGTAGCCCCTTGAATCGCTCAACATCGCCGGGTCCATTTCTTGAAGCCTTTTTCGTGGATAGAGGCAAATTAGCCGTAAAATGGAAAATACTTCCCTTACCCAATTCACTTTCTACCCATATTTCTCCGTTCATTAATCCAATGAGACGCGCGACTATTGCCAGTCCAAGTCCTGTGCCACCATACCTCCGAGTCGTTGAAGCGTCTACCTGTTCGAACGGCTGGAATATCTTTTTGAGTTTCTCCTCCGGAATTCCTATTCCGGTGTCCGCAATTGAAAATTTAAGAATAACAGCATCTTCAGACTGCTTAATGACGCTCACGGTCAAAGTGACAAACCCTTTTGGAGTGAACTTGATCGCGTTGCCGATTAG
>JAZDKD010000580.1:0-2362 GCA_043803345.1 Pseudomonadota bacterium | reverse complement strand
GAACTAATGTGAGGTGAAACATGCCACACTCTGTGCCAGTATCCCAACTTATGATCAGCCCCAAAGAATGGCCGTTGCTGTCGGTCGAGGCCGACGTTGAATCCGCCATAAAAATTTTGAGAATCAATACGGAAGATTCGAAATTACTCCAGGGGCACTCAACCCCCTTAGTAATCGACAGTGACTACAGGCTCGTGGGGTTTGTGCATCTCATCGACCTTTTGCGAGTCATCAAACCGCTATGCCAGGTTTCGGACGCCCCGTGTGAGCTAGAAAAGGCTACCATGTCCATTCGGAGCCTCGTAGTGCCATTTGCTGGTCAGGTTGAAGCTACGGATTCAATCATGACGGCCCTGGACATAATGATGGAAAATAGGGTCGCACTGATTCCCGTACTCAAAGAGAACAAATTGGTCGGGATAATTAAACTTTCCGACATATTCAACGAAGTGGCTTCGCTTCTTTTTGACAAAGACATAGTCGACCAGGAAGAGATGCTCATGAGGAGGTTTCATCTGTAACAGCATTCTCCCCATGGAGTGGATCAAGCTCTCGGCGGAGGCGCGATATGGCAAAAGTCGAAAAAACGAGTGAATCATATTACAGGTCATTAACGAGAAACATTATTTTGATAATAGTGGGTGTTTCTGTAGTGCCTTTAATCTTGATCACTCTGACTATAAGGTATTTTTCCCAAACATCTTACCAGGATAAGGTTATTGAACATCTGCAGGTTCTAAACAAGAAACATAAACAAAACATAGACAGTTTCTTGAAGGAACGACTTGCCGATATCGCTATTCTCAAAGACTCTTATAGCTTCGAACAATTGGCCAATGACGATTTTCTCAAAGAGAAACTTAGGTCGTTGCAAAAGAATTCCAGCGATGCCCTTGTGGATTTGGGAGTAGTTGACGACCAGGGTAAACAGATCGCTTACGCTGGGCCATTCGATCTTAGGGGAGCCAATTACGCTGAGGCCCCTTGGTTCAAGACGGCTATTCAAAAGCCATCTTGTATCAGCGACGTCTTTCCGGGACTTAGAGGCATACCTCATTTTATTGTCTCAGTTCGGAGCCAAAACGGCTCGACATGGCTACTGAGGGCCACTGTTGATTTTGACAAATTCAACTCACTTGTTGAAAACATAAGGATTGGGGAAACCGGCTTTGCGTTCATCCTGAACAGAAAAGGAGAGTTTCAGACCAAACCGCGCACGGATGTCCCTCCCCAGAAGGACCCTTACCTGAGTTTTCTAACCCCTGTTACTAAAGATCTCGAACAGGAAGGAGTTGTTTCAAATTCCAAGATTGAAGGGCGAGATATTATCCACGTCATGTCCAGGTTAAAAAACGGAGATTGGGTCCTCGCGTTTCAGCAAACCGAATCTGACGCCTACAAAGCTCTTTACACCGTCAGAACCGTCAGTGTCGTGATATTCTTTTTGGGGTTACTGGGTATTCTTGTCGTTTCCGTGCTCCTTTCAAAGAGACTCGTCAAACGAATAAGGCAAGCCGACCAGGAAAAGGAGATGATGAACGAGAAGGTGATCGAAGCCGGAAAACTGGCTTCCGTGGGCGAACTGGCTGCGGGCATAGCCCATGAAATAAATAATCCTGTGGCTGTAATGCTGGAAGAAGCGGGCTGGATGCAGGACCTTATAGCAGACGCGGGCACAGAGAATATTCCGATGGTGGATGAATTCCAGAGATCCTTAAATCAAATTAGAGCGCAGGGTGTGCGCTGCAAGCAGATTACTCATAAACTCCTCAGTTTTGCCCGTAAGACAGATCCAATCCCAAAAAAAGTCAATGTCAACGACATCACGCGAGAGGCAATCTCTTTGTGCGAACAAAGAATCAGTTCGGGCAAAGTCAAGATCCACGCTCAATTCGCTGAGAATCTACCTCCTATACGGGTGTCTCCATCGGAAGCTCAACAGATATTCATCAACCTCATAAACAACTCTTTGGATGCTGTAGAGTCAGAGGGAGGAACAGTCAAGATCACGTCAAAAAAAGAGGGAGATTTCGTCGTTGTTGACGTTGCGGACAATGGCCCTGGGATACCATCTTATGTCCTTCCCAGGATTTTTGACCCATTTTTTACCACCAAGCCGGTAGGTAAAGGCACTGGACTGGGGCTATCGATATGTTACGGCATAGTGAAGAAGCTGGGTGGAGATATTACTGTCAATACTGCGGAAGGCATGGGGACTACATTCCATGTCAAGTTTCCTATATCGAAGAACCTAGAAAAAAAAGCCGAATAATCCTGTGCTTCGGCAATACAGCATGTGGTGATTACTAAGTATGAAATCTCTTTCAGAGGGACAAAATGAGCGCTGCCCCAGTTCGTGATT
>JAZDKD010000579.1:0-2758 GCA_043803345.1 Pseudomonadota bacterium | reverse complement strand
CAGCGGCAAGAAACCTCATCTGCAAAAACAACTCTGACCCGTAAAGGAAAACATCCTTATTATAGTATCCAACCTCATCAAGAAAATCCCGTCTGAATCCCACGCCCCCTGCGTGAAACCCCCCGGTGTTAATAGGACCCTGCCGTACATCCCTTTTGCGTAGCTCATTGATTGAATCACCATTACCCTGATACTCTTCCACTCTCGTCGCAACTACGGCTAATTCAGATGGCCCTTCTTGAAATCGTCTAACAACCTGTGACAATACAGATGCATCCGGCATCAGTGAGTCATTGTCCATCTGAAAGATAAACTCTCCCCTTGAATGCTCGAACCCCACTGAGTAGCCATCCAAACCTCTGTTCTCTCTTAATTCGATGACTTGTGTTTCAGGAAATTCAGCGGACATCATGGAAACCGAGCCATCCATAGATGCATTATCTACCACGATTATTTCCATTTTCGGGTAGTCCTGAGCGCAAATTGATTGGAGTGCTTCTCGCAGATCGTCACACCGGCTGTAATTCGTAATGACAACCGTCATCAATCCTGCATACGCCTGGCCTGCTAAACTGGGCATTTTCAATTTAAAGAAACGGAAAAGAATTTCCTCTCCAACCGCATTTCACCACTATGCTTCCTGTATCCCTTTTTATGGGACTAACTCCTTAAGTACATAAGTAATTTACTTTACGATTGGCAAAATGTTTCTTCTTGAAATCAGGAAGCATCAAATATGTATAAGGATAATAGAACGTGCAGTCAGAACATATCTCCGGTATTCCTTCCCCTCTGAACCAATTATTTCTCAATTTGCGTAAGCGCTCAGAATGGCAGAGTCCACGCAACGATGTTTCATTTATCTTACCGAGAACAAGATCACTATCGCCATTTAAGTCGCGGCACGAGCAAGCAGTAACCGTCCCATCGACCAAAACCCCGATTCCTATCCAAAGTTGCGCGCACGGAATTCGTTTTTTCATAAGTACATATACATTGGGTCGGATTTTCATATTACCCGTCAAATCATTAGGTTTTATTTTTCCACTCCAACTGTCGAAATAATAATTTGCGTCTACGGAATCAGCTAATTTAATAACTTCTCGAAAATCCGAGCTATTCTGAATATGTTCCACAGGCCTATCTATGCGTAGCTCGATAGCAACCCTTACTGGTCTTCCCAGCGCAACATTTCTCCTTAACAGAGTGAGCAGATTTTCCTTCATTTGTTCGTAGTGTCCATTCCTGTAAATCCGTTGGTACATGTCAACGTCAAAACCAGTAGTACTCACGGTAATCACGTCCAGGCCACTTCTCAGCAATCTTTCCGCTCCAACTCTATGCAAGTTTATGCAATTTGTTACTGTTTCAATCCTTCGTATACACGAAAAGGAGCGAGCGTATTGGATGCGTTCAACACATTCCGGATCTAAAAGCGGATCACCAACGACGACGGTCCAATGAAGATTACCACCATTCATATCTGCATAATTAGTGATCACCTGCTTAAAAATATTATCGCTCATTCTTTGTCTTGGTCGTTCTTGGTATTGATAGGCACAGAAAATGCAGTTTGCGTTACAGATATTAATCGGCTCAATAGATAGCTCTCCAGGGAACTGCTCTATTTTTCTGATCAACTCTCTATCCGGCAAGATCGAATAATAATACTCCCGGGTTGTCCTTGCTGCAGCCGATGCAATTTTCCCGATTGTCCTCTTCAACCCTACCTCATGTCCCGAATGAATCTACATTTATTTAGAAGAATGGTAAGCGATTTCTAGAACACCGCGGTTACATCGAAGAAAGACCAATTCCACCATCAGCCTCCGATTTCAGATTCAATCCCATCCCTGAGAGCAAATAGATTCTGTAAGGGTTCCGGTTGAGTCGACACTGGGATCAAATCATTTCTCTCATCAAGGCTGTAGATGCGATATCCGACGGCATCAAAAAGTGTTTTTGTCTCAGAAAAATTTGTCCGTTGTAAATACTCAAACATAACAATCCTGGGTCGCAGGTGAGTGAGTGTCCAAGACATCCCCTTTATCACAGAATTCTCGTGCCCCTCGACATCAATCTTGAGAAGAGAAATTTCTTTGATAGGCTTCAGCCGATCTTTTAAGAAGATATCCAACGTTGTTCGAGGCACCTTTCGGACAGGATAGGTAGTCATTCCGGGGTCCATTAGTGTCCTGTTGGCTACAGTCGCCTTTCCTCGATCCTCAAGGTATATTTCCCCACCTTGATCAGAAAGGGCTACAGCATTGACTTCAAATTCCAGCGAATTCAATGCGATGTTCTCCATGGCACGACGCGCTGACAGTAGGTTTGGCTCGAACAGAATTGCATGATCAACCTTATCTGCCAAGGACAAAGTAAACAGACCGACATTGGACCCAACATCTATCAGAACCCCACCGTTTAATCGCCGGCGTAGGACCTCAACCTCCCTGCAGTCTGGTACCCGAAAGTAGAAAACGGCGGATGACATTTGGCAATCCGGGTAGGCAAGAAACCGATAGCCATTAAAGAGGTTTACCATGATGGGTTTAGAGACGGTTCGCTTCCAGATCTGCCAGCCAGCGGACACAAGCAGCCGTTTGAATCGCTGCCCTTTATTCGATTCATGACAAAGAATGCGACGCATTAGATAAATGGAATTGTGCACAGTCTCAATTTTCCCTTGTAATTGTTTTTTCAAAAACGCCTTCCCACTGCTTTACAATAACTTCCCAATCGAACTGCTTCACATGTT
>JAZDKD010000578.1:0-4476 GCA_043803345.1 Pseudomonadota bacterium | reverse complement strand
GCCAGAGTAAAAAAGGAAATGTTGGGATTGTTCTTGATTCTTCTAAAATTGATTTCAAGACCACATGTTGGTGGGCACAGTTTGGGGAAGTACTGATTTAGTTGAGCCACTCGGCCTCCCAAATACGGATTCCGTTCCACTATGACCACGTTAGCGCCTGTCTCGGCGGCTTCGATAGCGACTGTCATTCCGCTTATGCCACCACCTACGACTAGAATCTTTTGATCTTCATCGCCCATAGGCAACCTCCGTGTTTACAATCGAAAACGACGACCAAATGTCGTCGGAATAAAGACTTACCATACTCTTGTAAATCAACTCCATGGATGTGTTCCAAGTATTTAGTAACTATTTCTTCAATGAAAGTTGTAGTCCTCCGTGATTCTCTTTGGTTCTAACAGTTTCGTTGTATGTTTTAGCAATGTGTACGAAATTTCTGATGAGCATTACTCCATCAGGTCTGAATCCCACAAAACTCTCGGGATGTCCCTGAATTCCGTAAACAGGCTTGAAAGGATGTCGAATAATCTGATTGGCGCTAATTTTTTCCGAGGCCAGTAGCAGGAATCCAGGCGGCAGAGCCTTGACTTCATCATAGTGACTTTCGATAATACTGATTTTGGCGTCCAATCCGGCAAAAATGGGATCTTTGGTGTATTGGCTCAACCGTGTGACTCCTGATTGCCGGTCTCTGGAATAAGGCATGCAATCATCTTCTCCTGCGCGTATCGGGCCCACCTTTCCTCCGAACGCCAAGGCAATTGCCTGGTGGCCCCCGCAGATTCCAAGGATCGGTATGTCAAGCTGTTCAGAGATCTGCGGGATCATCCAGAGAAAGTTCTGCAATGAAACTCCGGTCGAACCCGTGTACCTACACCATGGAGTGCCTTGTGGACTCAAGACTATGAACTCTGGATTTAGGTCTGCAATTGTTTCAATTGTCGCAGTCCTGAAATCCAGTGTGACCACGTTCTTGTTCCCGCTGATTTCGCTGATAACCGATCGGACACGCCTGCAACCTCCTGAACACCCGCTCGGAGACAGTCCAATCATTATCCATGGTCTCTGTGGAGACTCTTTAATAATTTCCTGCGCGCCCAAAGAACCCGGATAGATGACACCTGTCAGAATCAGAAACAAGGAGACTACGGCTAATTTGGAGAACCAAAGCCGCCTCCATCCTCCACATTTGAGTGAAAACAACATAGGCCGTTTCCCATAACCTAATTTCGGTGCAGGTCTAAAATTATAGCGCACCTTGTGGCTAGTAGGCAACAGGCCAAATCTATAATTGAGAACTTTAGGCGATACAGTTCAATTTAGATGATCTTCTTTGCCCGTTCTTTTTCGCTGTACACGCACCCGCAGTATTTTTGACGGTAAAGGCCCAGTTTTCTGTATTTTTTTACCCCTTCATTCCAGCCGGTTCTCCAGTCACTATATACGAACGGGATCTTCAGCCTCCCGGAAATGGCCTCGCAGGTTTCTTTCAGCAGCTCATGTTTTTGAAACCTGCTATACAGAAGAGTAGTGGAAAACGCGTCGAAACCTTTCGACTCAGCCAGTCCGGCAATGAAGTTTATTCTGAAATTAAAGCAAACTTTGCACCTCTGATTTTCCCTAAACACCACTTCTCTAAACCAATCGTCCATTTCAACACCGGATTCATCATTGATAACCTTGATGTGGTTAGTTTCGGTGTATGTTAGGAATGCGTCCAGCCGTCGCAAATTTTCACTGAAAGGGTGAATATTAGGGTTGAAGAAAACGGCTGTGACCTCGTGGCCCTGGGTTGAGAGATCGTCATAGGGAACAACAAGGCAGGGGGCGCAGCATGCATGCATGAGTATCTTCATTTATCGGGTTGTCTCCTTTCGAGAGTCGTGATAGTTTCGATAGTCAAATCTCCGAAAACATTTCAGGGACATTTTGCTTGACTGTAATGATCGCATGTAGAAATTTCATACTTGTAATAGTTGTCTTGATTCTAATGACGGGGCCGACACCTGGCTCTGACAAGACTGCTGTTATTGAGGCTTTCTCGCAGACGGCCACAGCCTATGCCAACGATTCTTTTCTATTGTTGGGCATGGTTGGGGACCAGTTTGTCTCTGGAATATTCAGCAAAGAATCCGCCATTCGCACTGTCTCTGGTGTTCAAAAGAGAATTCGCATAATCAGATCAAAAATTAACATGGCGCGCGGCATAGCCAAGACTGAACAAGAACAGAAATGGCTCAAAATGCTTGACGGTATTTATGTCTGTCTTGATCAACAGGCCTGGACATTGAGCAAGTACTTACATGAAAATATACCTGTAAACGCCAAGCGTTTCGACGAACTCAGAAACAATTGTATTGAAAAGCTAAATATTTTGGAACAATATTACGCGTCTTTGGGTTCTCCTGACGAACTACCAGCGCCTCTCAGCACTCGCTGATCCCCAACTCGAAGAGTTACTTTTTCGCGGTCAAAATATTCAAGAAGGGGTATATTGTATTTCCGGGAAGACCCGGTTATCTCCTGAAAGCCGGAGGGTTTTATGGATCCTTCAGTCTTCAGATGTGCGACAAGCCTTTCTTTGACATTTCTTATAAAATCGGACGAAAAATACATCTCTTCTTTGATTTTTGTAATCTTGCCTTCCTTTTCAAGCACGGAGAGGAGGCTCTTGACCTGTTTGCTTTCAACACTGACCATGGCTATCAATTCCTTGAGGACAGGTGGAGCGCTGGTATCTTTGGTTATGGCTCCTAGAAGTTTCTCCTTGATATTTTTTTCATCGTCCTTAAGTTTTACAGAATGCCCTGCTGATCTTATTGTGTTTAGCTGATCCACCAATGCTCCCGAAGAAATTAAATCGTCCAGAGCTATTTTAAACAGGCGGTCACTGCCAGGAGTCATTGAGCGTAATTCCTGTTTCGAAATGCCTTCCTTTAGAGGATTCTCGCTGTGAAAACGGCTCAGTTTGTCTAAGACCCTCCTTTGGACTAGATCCAGAAAATCCTTATGGATGAGTCTTCGCTCTGTTGAGTCCAGTTGAATTATTATTTTCTTCGTTCTGAGCTTGTCCAAAGTCTTGTCAAGTCGGGTTGCCGAAAAAGAGGACATTCCCATCAACTCATTTCTGTTGACACCGTTAACTCCAGACCCCTTGATCAAAGAGGAAATGAGACTAGGGTCGTCTTCCCTCTCGGTCTCCAGGAAGGACCTCACAGACCTGGCCCTAAGTTTGGGCGCCCTCGGATTCATCACAACTCCACCTCCGAGAGTCACCGAAGGAGAAATGGCGCGTACGACAAACTTGTCACCTGTAGCTGGTACTATAGGAGACGAGGTTCGTAACTGAGCCATGATCTCATCTCCAGGTTCCAGAACGTCCCTATCGGGAAGCGCTATGGTAGCTTCAACATCTGTGGTGTAATGATGCAGCCTCAATTTCTTAAGGTTTGTAAGCTTGATTGGGCTTCTGTTAAGCGATTTAAAATTTACGTCGATAATATATGAAGGCCGAAAATCTCCGCTATGGGTCACTACGTTTCCCCTGTGGACATCTCCCTGTTCAATGCCCCTGAGGTTTACCGCGACTCGTTCCCCAGGGAATGATCTCTGTTCGAAGCGATTATGTGATTCAATAGATCTCACAGAAGAATGAATACCCTGAGGTAGGATTTCGACATCGTCACCGACAGAGATGGTTCCGGAAATCAGCGTCCCAGCAACCACGGTCCCGTGACCCTTGAGAGTGAACACGCGGTCTATAGGCAGCCGTAAGAGACCGTGAACCGATTTTTCGCCAACTTTCTCGCTGAGGTTCAGGATGACGTTCTTGATTTCTTCAATTCCCTCGCCAGTCTTGGATGAAACCCTCACCATTGGAGCATTCTCAAGGAAAGTGCCTTGAACAAGGTCCTTTGCGTATTCTTCGGCCAAAGCCGCAAATTCTTCATCGACAAGGTCCACTTTTGTAAGTACTACCAAGCCATGCTTAACGCCAAGTAGGCACAAAATATCAAGATGCTCAACTGTCTGGGGCATTACCCCCTCATCCAGGGCGATAATAAGCGCGGCAATATCTATACCGCCAGCCCCGGCCACCATCTGCCTTACAAATCTCTCGTGCCCTGGAACGTCAACTATGCCGATTCGAACATCAGTTCCCAGGTCAAGATAGGCAAAACCAAGTTCGATGCTGATTCCCCTCTCTTTTTCTTCCTTGAGCCTATCGGTATCTATACCGGTAAGAGCTCGTACCAATTCCGTTTTGCCATGATCTATGTGACCTGCGGTTCCAAGAATTACTCGTTTCATACAGACTATCCTTGGGTTATCATTTCGAGTTAAAAACTAGTTCTCACTTGTTGTGGGGGCTTTGAGCGATTTTTTTCCGTTACCCTTCTTTGAGGGTTTTTACTGCGGTTTGTTAGAGGACGGATTCTTATTTACGCTATCGATGTAAATTTATAGCAACATATA
>JAZDKD010000577.1:0-10271 GCA_043803345.1 Pseudomonadota bacterium | reverse complement strand
GGCCATCATAAGTAGTGAAAGCATTCCCCCTAAGAGTATCGCCATTGGTCGTGTGAAAAAGAGATACCCTGGTATTTTGACAAGAAAATACTTGAGCATCAGAAGTCCCGGAGGGTTATACTGGAAATAATATTTAATCTTATCGGTAAGCTCAACCAGTAGGAAAACAAATACGAACACAATTAGACATATAAGGAATACCTTCGAAAATTCACGGATGATATATGTGTCGAGTATTTTCAATGAGGATTTTTCCAATCAGAAATCAAGGGCCTGTGGACACGGCATGACGAGAGTCAAGCAACCATTCGTTGGCTAACAGGTACCTTACGGTCCGCCGGATGCCTTCTTCAATCGGGACTAGAGGCCTAAAACCTGTTGAACGGATTTTTGTGATGTCAAGATGCACAAAAGGGCTATCCCCAAGCCACCCTCTTTGGCCACCCGTATAACGAAAGCTGACATCTTTCAATCCCATCTCCTCAATAACAATTGACGCCAGCCTTTTCACATTCATAAAGTCTTCATGGCCCAAATTTATAACGTTTTTTAATTCGTGAATATTCTCAAGGGCCAGAAAAATTCCTCGTAAGCCATCTTCAACGTGTAAATAAGATTTCTTCTGGTTTCCGTCTCCAAGGATCTCTAATTCATAAGGGTTATGACGAAGTTTATTAATGAAATCAAAGATTACTCCATGAGAATACCGTTCGCCAATCCAGGAAACAAACCTGAACATGTATGAACGAATGCCAAAATACTCGCTGTATGCTTGAATAATACTCTCTACGGCAAATTTTGAGGCCCCGTACAGTGAAGTTTGAAGCGGGGAGTATGTTTCAGGGGTTGGGAAAATTTCTGGTTCGCCGTAAACAGTGGCTGAACTTGTAAAGACAATCTCCCTTATCCCATGCAGTTTCACGCATTCCAGGACATTATGGGAGCCGATAATGTTTTGCTGGAGGTCTACTTTTGTGTCGGATTTGCCACCCCTAACATCCGCGTTGGCAGCCAGATGAAAGACCAAATCAGTTCCCTCCATGGACTTTACCAAATTCTCATAATCCAGAATATCTCCCACTACCAGCTTAACCTGACTTGATGAAGAAACAGACCTCATATGAAGTTCATAGCCGGTGGAAAGATTGTCGTAAACCACTACTTCATGATTCCTAAGAATAAGTTCATCCACGATGTGGCTACCTATAAAGCCCGCTCCCCCGGTAACGAGAACTTTCATTGTTAAACCTCATGTCAAAAACTTAGAAAGTATGGGCGACGGGCGAAGGCCCTATTTTTAGCCCTTTGTCGCTGAAGAGGTTGGATTCAACCTGTAGACAGTTTTCTGGAAAGCCTTTCGGCTTCTACAATGCTGTCAACTATGAACAAAGGCCTATCTCTTGAATCCTCGTAGCATCGAAGAACATATTCCCCAACAACTCCCAGAGATGATAAAGTCACGCCAAAAAGAATCCAGGTCATGATGAAAAAGCCATGGAGAAAATAGTTCTCTCCAAAACCACTCAGTAAACCGCCTGTTGTCCATAACATAAGCGCTGATATTCCGATGAAAAAGATTGCCAGGCCTAGAATAAGAACAAACCTTATGGGCCACTTTGAAAACGGAATTATACCGTCAAGAGCAATTCCAAAAGCGCCTAAGATGGATATCTGTGTCTTGCCGGACAATCTTGAATCCCTATCGAAAGGTATAACCGACGTTTTGAAACCCACAACAGAAGTCAGACCACGCAAGAAGCCATGCCTCTCATTTATCCTGGAGATTTCTTGAACGACCCTTTTGTCAAGTAACCTGAAATCACCGGTATTTCTAGGGACTTTAACCTCAGAAAACTTCTCGAGGATCCAGTAAAAAAGCTCGGCCAATTTAAGGTAAATGAAATTTTCCCCTTCACGGGATGTCCTTTGGGCTATGACCACCAGATTTCCCTCTCGCCACTTTTCGATCATGGTAGCCATGAGTTCCGGTGGATCCTGCAGATCAGAGTCAATCACAATGCAAGCGTCGCCTAAACAATGACGAAGACCGGCAATGAGAGAAACAGGTTTGCCAAAACGACGGGAGAATTTTACGAGTCTTATCGGAAACCCTTCGTCAATGAGTTCCAATATTTTTTCTTCCGTGCGGTCTGTACAAGGATCCAAAGCGAAAACTATTTCCCAATCAACGGAAAGTTGTTCAAAAACTTCTCCGATTCGGCGCACTAAACTTATTACGTTACTTTCTTCGTTATAAATAGGGGCTACTACGCTAACCAAAATATTATCCGCTGTCTGATCCGCCATTAAAATTGATTAACTCCCATTAATATTTCAGACTCTGAATTGTGACACAAATGCGTACCAGAATCGAGGATGACGTTCAAGAAAAATGACCACAGAACCCCGGGACTGGTTTCATTAACTTCCCTTTTATGAGGTAGAGAAGTATAATAAGAGAGTGTGACGGCAGTGCCCATTCCATTAAGACTGGAATTGAGATATTGTTCCCCCACTGGAATGGCACAATTTTTTTGTGAAAGAGGATTCATGACAAACATTCACATTGAGGATTTGAGCTCCGTTAGAAAAAAAGTGACTTTTGAAGTGCCACAAGACAGAGTGGCAGAGACATTGGAAGCGCAATACAAGGACCTTAAAAAAAACGCCCAAATTAAAGGTTTTAGACGAGGCAAGGTCCCGATGGAGATCATAAAAAATCTGTTCAAAGAACAGATTTATGGCGATACGGCAAAAAAAATAATAGAGGAGACGTTTGAACTTGGACTCGATGAGAAAAAAATTAAGCCTCTCTCTGTCATCAATATGGATCAGGAGCCTTTAGAACCGGGAAAGCCTTTTGTATACACTGTTGAGATAGAATCGACGCCTGAACTGGATGTTCAAGGTTACAAGGATCTTCCCCTGAACAAGATGGTTAAAGAGATTACAGAATCTGACATCGAAGAACGCCTTGAAATGCTACGTCAGCGTCACGCCAAGATGGTTCCTGTTGATGAATCGCGAGGAGTTCAAGATGGTGATCACCTAGTAGTTGATATTGACGCCGTCAGCGACGGAGAGGAGATAACATCTTTAACAGTTAAAGATTATCATGTGGAAATTGGAAGAGATTTCTATTTGCCAGATTTTGACACAAAGTTGCTTGGAATGAAGTTAGGAGAGCTAAACACGATATCGCACTCTCTTTCTGAAGATTTCCCTCGTAAAGATCTGGCTGGAAAGTCTGTTACCTTTTCAGTTAACGTAAAAGAGGCGAAGGAAAGGATTATTCCACAATGGAGCGATGAATTAGCCAAGGAATCTGGACCTTATGAAACTCTGGAAGAATTAAAAAAACAAGTCAAAGAGGATTTACGCCAGGGTTACGACATGGAGATCAAGGAAGACTTGAGAAAACAGATCGTCGAAAAAATATTGGAAGCTAATCCGTTAGAAGCCCCTGAGTCTCTTGTTGAAGCAAGAATTGACGACATTGTTATGGGAGCTAGGCAAAATCTTGCGCGGCAGGGTATAGACATGAAAAGATTTCCACTACCCGACAAAGCCCAACGCGATTCCATAAGACCTAAAGCTTTGGATCAGGTGAAGGCGGCTCTGATTATAAAGTCTATTGGTGAAAAAGAAGAGATTCAGGTGTCTACCGAATATATTGATACCGAAATTGAACAGCGCGCTAAGTTGCTGGGATGGGCCCCCGACTTTTTGAGGGACCAGTTGGAAGAAAACCAAAGAATGCAAGATTTCACAGATTCCCTCAAAGAGGACAAAATTTATTCATTCATAGAAGAAAATGGCCTAATCACACAGGTCCCATATTCTGAGAAAAATGCTGAAACGACTCAATAACTTAGGAGAGAGAACAAATAATGCTGGTTCCGATCGTTGTAGAGCATACTAGCCGCGGTGAAAGATCCTATGACATATATTCCCGCCTTTTAAAAGAGAGGATCGTTTTTCTGGGGACACCCGTCGATGATCTTGTTGCGAATCTGATTATCGCTCAGCTTTTGTTTTTGGAAAGCGAAGATCCTGAAAAAGATATCAATTTTTACATCAACTCTCCTGGGGGGGTTGTTACTTCGGGTTTGGCAATATATGACACCATGAAATATATTAAACCCGAGGTCCAAACAATTTGCATCGGTCAGGCGGCTTCCATGGCTGCGTTGCTTTTGGCGGCGGGCGCAAAGGGCAAAAGGCACGCGCTTCCACATGCTCGAATACTGATCCATCAACCAATGGGTGGTTTTCAAGGTCAGGCTACTGATATCGAAATTCATGCCAGGGAAATCCTGAGGATGCGAGTTGAGCTTAACCGGATCCTTGTTGAACATACAGGCCAACCCATGGAAAGAATCGAAACTGACACAGAAAGGGACTATTTCATGAGCGGTGAGGAAGCCGTGACCTATGGTATAGTCGACAACGTGCTGACCCATCGGGAACTTCCTGGAGACCGAGTTTAGAGAATAGTTCAATTTGTTCTTTCATTTGTTGGCTTGAAAGGACGATGAATTTGTCGAAAGATAGATCAAAATTAGTCTAAAGAAATTTGGAAATATTTTGGCGGCCCTTATGTCAGCTTTTAAAAATTTTTGGACTGTCTGCGCAAGGGTAAGCTGAAGGAGGACTAAATGGTTGCTAGAAAAGGCAATTTCTCTTCTCTTTACTGTTCCTTCTGTGGAAAGAGTCAGGATGAAGTTAGAAAACTAATTGCCGGACCTACAGTGTATATTTGTGACGAGTGTATAGAGCTATGTAATGAGATCATTGCTGAAGAATATGAGAAGGAGGAAATGGGCCGTGGTAAATCAAGGGTTCCCACTCCATCTGAACTCAAGTCTTCATTGGATGATTACGTCATAGGACAGGAAAAGGCGAAGAGAATCCTGTCTGTAGCGGTCCATAACCATTACAAGAGAATTGAATCAAAGCCTGACCTAGATGGAGTCGAACTACAGAAGAGCAATATCCTTCTTATAGGACCTACCGGTTCTGGAAAGACTCTACTGGCTCAGACGCTCGCCCGTATTCTAAACGTTCCTTTTGCGATAGCCGACGCAACCACTTTAACTGAGGCCGGCTATGTGGGTGAAGATGTTGAAAACATAATTCTTAGCCTGCTTCAGAACGCCGATTACGACATATCTAGGGCCTGTCGAGGGATAGTATACATTGATGAGATAGACAAAATATCTCGCAAAACTGAAAATCCAAGTATCACCAGAGATGTTTCCGGTGAAGGAGTCCAACAGGCGCTGCTGAAAATTGTTGAGGGAACTATGGCCAATGTTCCTCCAAAAGGTGGCAGGAAGCACCCTCAGCAGGAATTCTTGCAGGTAGACACAACCAACATCCTTTTTATCTGCGGAGGGGCGTTTGTGGGGTTGGATAAGGTGATCCAGCAGAGACTGAATATGAAGTCTATGGGCTTCAACGCCCAAATTGGCGTGTCAACAAATGATGACGAAGCAAATCTACTTGAACAGGTTCAACCGGAAGATCTTATACGATATGGCTTGATTCCTGAATTCGTGGGCAGATTGCCTGTTGCCGCTACTTTGCATGAATTGGATGAAGACGCCTTGGTCCGTATTTTACTCGAACCCAAGAATGCTCTCGTAAAACAATATAAGAAATTGTTTGGTTTTGAGCAGGTAAAACTGCGATTTACAGATGAAGCCCTGAGGTCTGTAGCGTTCAACGCATTGCACAGAAAAACGGGAGCGCGTGGCTTAAGGTCCATACTCGAAGCCTCTATGCTCGATATTATGTACGAGCTTCCAGAATACAAGAATCTCCAAGAAGTCATCGTCAACGATGATGTTATTAAGAAAGGATCGCCGTGTATCCTGGTTTTTGAAAAAGAGGCCGAAGCAACAACTACAGCTTCGTGAAAAACAATTTTGACGCACGTCATGCAATTCAAATTTAATACATTCTTAAACGCGGGTAATTCGTACAATGTTTTTTGGAAAGAAAGAGGAGGCGCAGGAGTCTCCCCGGTTAGTCCTGCCATTATTACCACTTAGAGACATTGTGATTTTTCCTTATATGGTCGCTCCCCTTTTTGTAGGAAGGGACCGGTCCATAAAGGCGGTAGAGAGCGCTCTAAAAACCGACAAACTTATTTTTCTTGCGTCTCAAAGAAATGCTCAACAAACAAACCCGGAATCTTCAGACATATTTTACGTGGGGGTCGTCGGCCAGATAATTCAACTTCTAAAATTGCCTGACAACACTGTCAAAATTTTCGTGGAAGGTCGTTATCGGGCGGAAATTAAGTGTTTTATAGATGACTCTCCCTACTTTAGTGTTGAGGTTATTCCTTTAGAAGATGAGAGTTCAGGTCGTGAATTGGAGTTGCAGGCTCTTGTTAGGGGATTGCGTAACGTTGCGGAAAGCTATGTCGCGGCTGACAACAAAGCTCCACAGGATTTTCTGAACGCCATAAAATCCATCACAGATCCAGGTCGTCTTGCTGACACAATAGCGGGTCAGATCAGTCTGGGGCTCGAAGATAAGCAGGCGCTGCTTGAAAAATCATCGGTTCGTCAAAGAATAGAACGTCTACTCGAATTAATGCAGAGCGAAATAGAGATCTCGGAGATAGAAAAGAAAATCCGTGAGCGCGTCAAGAAACAGATGGAAAAAACGCAGAAAGATTACTACCTGAACGAACAGATGCGCGCGATCCAAAGGGAAATGGGCGAACAGGACGAATTCAAGACGGAAATTGCCGAAATTGAAGGACAATTAGAGCAAAAAAAGCTGTCTAAGGAGGCGGAAACCAGGGTTAGAAAAGAAATCCGCAAACTCAAAATGATGGCTCCCATGTCGGCTGAGGCAACAGTCGTGCGAAATTACATCGATTGGTTCTTAGCGCTTCCATGGTCTGAAACTTCTAAAACTGAACTTCTAATTGAGGAAGCGCAAAAGATTTTAGATGAAGATCACCACGGATTGAAGGAGGTCAAAGAGAGGATAATTGAATATTTGGCTGTCCAAAAACTCGCTCCCAACGTTAAAGGTCCAATTCTTTGCCTAGTCGGGCCTCCCGGAGTAGGAAAAACTTCTCTTGCTCGCTCTGTAGCGCGAGCCACCAATCGGGATTTTGTAAGAATATCATTGGGTGGAGTCAGAGATGAAGCCGAAATCAGGGGGCACAGAAGAACCTACATAGGAGCGCTTCCAGGGAAGATCATCCAGAGCATGAAGAAGTGTCAAACCGTTAATCCTGTAATGTTACTGGATGAGGTAGACAAAATGAGCACTGACTTTCGTGGTGATCCATCCGCAGCATTATTGGAAGTGCTGGACCCTGAGCAGAACCATGCGTTTAACGATCATTATCTCGACGTTGATTATGATCTTTCCAAAGTCATGTTCATAACTACGGCAAATACTCTCCATGGGATTCCTGCTCCTCTACAGGACAGGATGGAGATAATTCGTCTTCCTGGCTACACTGAATTTGAAAAACTCAGGATTGCCGAACGATTTTTGACTCCCAAGCAAGTTGAAGCCAACGGTCTAGCCTCCTCGGGAGTCAATTTTGACCGTAAGGCTTTAATATTTATGGCAAGACACTACACTCGTGAAGCCGGCGTAAGAGAACTGGAAAGGCAAATAGCCAAAATATGCCGAAAATTGGCGCGTAAAGTTGTGGACGGTTCAATAAGCAATGGAATCAAGATCGGCTTCAGAGACGTTGGCGGTTTTCTCGGTGTCCCTAAATTTAGATACGGTGTAAAGGAAGAATCCCTAAAAATCGGGATAGCTAATGGTCTTGCGTGGACAGAAGTTGGTGGAGAACTACTCACAGTCGAAGTCGCTCTCATGCCAGGGGCGGGCAAATTGACGGTAACGGGAAAATTGGGTGAGGTGATGCAGGAATCGGCTCAAGCAGCAATGAGTTATGTTAGGTCTAGAGCGTTAAGCCTGGGATTGAAGCCTGATTTTTACGATAAAATTGATATTCATATCCATGTCCCGGAAGGAGCGACGCCGAAAGACGGGCCTTCCGCCGGTATTACCATAACAACAGCCATATTATCGGCTCTAACCAAGCACCCATTCCCTAACGATTTGGCAATGACAGGGGAGATAACCCTTCGCGGTAGAATTTTACCCATTGGTGGGCTCAAAGAGAAGCTTTTGGCAGCCAGGAGAGCCTTGCTTTCAAGGGTTGTAATTCCTCGCGAGAACGACAGAGAATTATGTGAAGTTCCAAAAAAAATCCGTAAGGGCATGGAAATAATACTTGTCGATCACATGGATGAAGCTTTAAGAGTAGTTTTTCCGGAAATCAGAGACACCTTTATTCCTTCCGAGGAAATAACCGATAGGCCTCTGGCTATTTTGAAACAATAATTAGTTTATTTTTGTCAAAATTGTGTAAAATAGGGAACCTGATTAATTGTTGGTTTACTAATTGGTATATAATGGATTGAAGGAGTGGGTTATGCTTAAAATGGATGGATCAAGAGTTAGACTGACGCCTGAAAATGTCCATACGATGCTAAACCAGGGTCTTTCCTTTAGAGAGATAGCTTCTCGATGTGACGTTTTTGAAGATGCTATAGACGCATCATTGGTTCGTTGGCTAAACCAGGGAAGGTGGCCAATAGAAGATGACGTTGTGGCGGCCTAGATGTTTGATAACGCGCTGTATTATCTTGGGTAGCGTCATGAATGAATAAATATTGTGAGGGGCCTGATTTTGAAACGGATCCTATAAGACTAGGTTCCGTTTTCTGGTTTTTAATGCAAATCGGTTTTTATGTGGGACTCACGTTCCAACTTGAAGCGCAATTCAAATAATCTGGCGTGAGAGGCGGCATCCATGGAGGTTTATTATATAATCCTGGCTTTTATAGCGGGAGCCTGCGCGCCCACCCAAGCCGGAATCAACGCACAGTTAGGCTCGGTAGCGGGTGATCCGTCATTAGCCGCAATGATATCATTTATAGTCGGCGCTGCTGGATTGACGGCCTATGTCCTGGTGACAGGAGTATCATGGCCTTCAATTCGAATTTTTGTTGAGGCGCCGTGGTGGTTGTGGACTGGGGGATTGTTGGGCGCCATTTTAGTGTTTGTGTCGATTGTGCTTGCGCCAAAGCTGGGCGCTACAGCTACCCTGGGACTAATAGTGGCTGGTCAAATGATAGTCTCGGTTATTCTAGATCACTATGGACTTGTCGGTTATGAAGAACATCATGTGAACCTCTCGAGAATTCTAGGAGTCGTTCTACTTCTTAGTGGGGTAATACTTATAAAGAAGTTTTAGTTTTTGAGGCTAATTAGTTTTTGTTGGAAAATGTCCAATGAATTTAGGACCTATTCCAAACAATAGTCCAAGATAAATTATTAACGTTATAGCTACAGAGGGATGAAGCGTCAAAATAGGTTCGACGATAACAAAAAATAATGCCGCGAAAACCCCTAGAATAAAAGGAAAAACTAAATCGACAAAACGAACAAAACCTAAAGAGACTCTGCAATAGGAGAACGTCAAAAAGACGACAAGCAGTTTGGTAAAAATAATTACTAGGCATCCTCCATGAAGTTGCATCATCGGAATTAAGGTAAAATTAAGAACAAGATTTACAATTGTTCCTAAAACAGTAAATAATAACAAAACTTTGGCGGCCCCTGAGACCATCATTACGTAGGAAAAAAGATTGTTCTGAAAAGAAATTGGAATCGTCCAGACCAAATACTTTTGCATCCAGATGGCGTCGCTATATTCAGTGGGATAAATCAAGCTTATTATCATGGAGCTTTCAGTAAAAAGAATGAATACCACAGGGAGGGCAATGGCCATTAACCATTGGGCGTTTCTCCTGACTAGATCTCCCGCCAACTTTCTGTCTTTCCACCAGAGTGTTGCCAGTAAAGGGAAAATAACCCATCCTAGAAATTGGTCTGAGGCTAAAACGGATATAGCGTCCACGATATTCCATGCGGCGCTGTAATAGGCCACACCATTTAATCCAGTTTCTTTCTGGAGAAAAAAAATGTTCGTTTTGTTGTAGATTACTCCTAGAATTTCTATTAGGGCAAAAACCAAGGACGCTTTAAACATAGAATTGACGCTGTTCCAAGTTCCGGGAAGGATTGCTATCCTTGAATGGCCTTTCAGATAGATCCTGTATCCTAGCAAGAGTCTGGTTATCCCAGAAATTAACTTGAACAGACTCACATAGATAGGGCCCAAACCAATTCCAGCGACCACAAATCCGTAA
>JAZDKD010000576.1:0-2403 GCA_043803345.1 Pseudomonadota bacterium | reverse complement strand
AGGGCCAGTGCCTTGCGAACACTTTTTCGGTTTCGGACTATATAGAGCAGACTGGAATCGGCAAGTTTCCTCTAATGGCCAAGAAGGAATTTGATCTTCGAGAAAGGGCGCGATATTATTTTATGATGGGCCTTTTCAGTTCATCTCTTGGTCTCGAGATTGCTGAAACAGTTTTTGATGGTAAATTTCAAAAAACACTTTGGAAGGAAATATTGGGTTTTAAGATTGCCGGGGCTTTACAACAGCATGGAAAAGTACTTAGACTTACTCCCAAAGGATTGTATTTTTGGGTTGTGATGATGCGAGAATTCTTCACCGGAGTTAATAACTTCAGGGAAATATGTAGAGCTTCTAAGACGACATAGACTTCATAAAAAACGATTAACAGTGTTGGTAAGGATATATTCCTTGCGCGACTTGGGAGACCAAAGGATGACCAAACCGACTTACGAAGATCTGGAGACGCGAGTTAAAGAGTTAGAGCTCCTGACAGGTCAACTCATTGATAATGCAATGGACGAGGAAACCCATGAACTCTTTGATCTGGCGGTCATATGCAACATATCCCAGGCTCTCGCGTCAACAACAGATCTTGATGAACTGCTTCTAATTGTTATAGACGAAGTCAACAAGGCGCTTCTTACCGAAGGTAGCGGTGTGCTTTTTTATGATGAAAATAGGGGTGACCTCTACTGGAGACAGGTAAAAGACTCGAGAAAGATCTTGGCCCCACAGACCGAAGACCTTAGATTTCCCATGGACAAGAGTATTGCTGGTTGGGTCTTTCAAAATAATAAATCCGCTATTGTTAATGATACTTCGAAAGATCCTAGATATTACCCTGGAATATCAGCCAAAAGCGGCTTTCAGATTAGTAAGGTTCTGCAGGTTCCCCTTCGAACTCCCGAAAAAACTCTTGGCGTACTGATGGCCATGAACAAGATAGGTGGGGATTTTACAGAGCAGGATGAGACACTGTTGGGTTCCATGGCCTCCAGCGTTGCTTTGGCGGTCGAGAACGCCACATTTTACAAGAAAGTCAAACAATCCAAGGATGCTTTGGAAATGTTGTACAGATCGAGCATGGCGATCACAACGACCATGGACCTCGATCATCTCCTTGAAGTCATTATCACTGACTTAAGAAACGCAATGGAGACTGAGGCCGGGGGCGTCCTTCTATATGATGAACGAAGAAACGATCTGTACTGGAGAGAAGTTCAGGACAGCAGAGGGCTTATTAATCCATCGGGGACGGATGTAAGGATACCTATTAAAAATAGCATTAGCGGCCAGGTATTCCAGACAGGAGAAGGCGCTCTCATAAATGATCCAAACGAGAACCCTCTTTTCTTCAAGACCTTTGAGAAAATAACGGGACTAGTCATACGAAATGAAATCATCGTCCCTCTTAACACGCGCGAGGAAACAATCGGATGCCTTGTCGTAATGAACAAAAAGGACGGCCGCTTCACCCAGGATGACGTCCAGTTGCTGACATCTCTTGCCGGGGTAGTCGCTCTAGCGGTCGAAAACGCGACCTTTTTCCAGGAAATGCTGAACTCGTATAAAGACCTGGAAAACATGAACCGCGTCAAATCAAAGGTTCTGAACCACCTTTCACACGAACTGAGAACTCCACTGGCTATAATCCGTGGTACCCTCGTCAACATGGAGAAGAAACTTCTGGAGAAAGGAATTTCTGATTTTGACAACGCCATGTCGAGAATGAACCGGCACTTGCAGAGCCTGAGTCGACTTGAAACGCAGGTTGAGAGTATAATTATGACTGGGTACTCTTGGGAAAAGAGATACATAACCGGTTTTCTGCAATCAGCCCTGGATCTCATGGATGTACAGTCGGAATGGACGCCGGAAATTAAGAACGCAGCAGCGGTTATTCACAAATGGCTCGAGAAGACTTTCCCGACAAGACATGACCGACTCGATCTGATTGACATGAAACAATTCGGGGTTTCCGTTGCGCAGTTTGTTCGAGTAAAGGCCGACGAACAAAAGCGGGATGTTGGAATAACTTTTGACATGGAGCCGGGAAAACTGCTCATACCGACGCATGTCCTACAGGCGATCATGGAGGGATTGATCCGGAACGCGATAGAGGCGACGCCCAATGGATGTCAGGTGAGAGTTGACGGTAAGACCCAGGGTTCCAGGTATATACTGTCAGTGAAAGACACCGGCGTAGGGATACCGGATAAGGATAAGGAATTGATCTTTGAAGGTTTTTACCCTGTACAGGATACCGAAAACTATTCCAGTCGAAGACCTTATTCTTTCAACGCAGGGGGGAAGGGCATAGACCTTCTCCGCATAAGAATGTTCTCCGAACTTTACGGGTTCAGACTGTCATTTTCCACCAAAAGATGTCCTAACTTGACGGAA
>JAZDKD010000575.1:0-16116 GCA_043803345.1 Pseudomonadota bacterium | reverse complement strand
TAATTTCCGAAGAAATCGGTCATATTGACACGATCGTAGGAAATTTTCTTGAATTTTCTCGTCCCCCCAAACTCAAAATGCATAAAATTAGTCCCTCAGACTCTGTAGACATGGCTATTCAACTTCTTAAACACAGGCTTGAATCTTATGACGTTAAAGTCGAACTCATCCGGGACACCAGGCTACCTGAGATTCAGGCCGACCCAGACCAGTTGAAGGAAGTCTTTGTTAATCTGATGGTGAACGCCTGTGAAGCGATGGTAAGCGGAGGTCATATCGCCATTCGAGAAAAGAAAGAGGTCCTTGAACAGGCGGGGACTGTCCTGGTTATCGAGATGAGGGATGATGGTCCTGGAATACCTGATTCTATACAGGAAAAACTTTTTCAACCTTTTTTTAGCACAAAGGAAGAAGGCACTGGTCTGGGACTGAGCATTGTCCAGCGCATAGTTGAAGAACACGGTGGCTGGGTTGAGCTTGAGTCGCTCGAGGGGAAAGGGGCTATATTTAGAATTAAACTCCCAGTGTCTGGAGAAGTGGTGTGGGAAAAATATTGATTGTGGATGATGACGCTCAGTTGCGTTTAAGTTTTGAAAAGATACTCGCCGCTGAGGGGCATGAAGTTCTTATGGCGGCCACAGGAGAGGTTGGTCTCGAAATTGTCAAGAATAACCGTCCGGAGATCGTTGTGATGGACGTCAGGTTACCCGGAATGGGTGGACTCGAGGCATTCAAGGCCATGCACGAAGTTGACGCCAAAATGCCCGTAATAATCATGACCGCATACGGGACAACGGACACCGCCATAGAGGCCACCAAACTGGGAGCGTTTGATTATTTGCTTAAGCCCTTTGACATCCCTGAAATGCTCTCAAACATTGAAAAAGCCCTTTCAGCCTCAAAATTCATGCGATCGAGAGTTGAAATTGAACCAGTGCCGGAAGGGGTTGCCACCGAAGTCATATTTGGTCGCAGTAAGGCGATGCAGGAAGTTTATAAGCAGATTGGAAGAGTTGCTTCGACCGCGGCTACAATATTGATTCGGGGTGAATCCGGGACAGGGAAAGAGTTGGTGGCAAGAGCTATTTATCAGCACAGCGCAAGGGCCAACAGACCTTTTCTCGTAATAAATTGCGTTGCGATACCTGAAACTTTATTGGAGAGCGAACTATTCGGATATGAAAAGGGCGCATTCACGGGCGCTGTGAACAGGCGTATAGGGAAGATTGAACAGGCGAACGGGGGAACTGTCTTTCTGGACGAAATAGGAGACATGCCGTTCAGCATTCAGGCCAAGATCCTGCGTTTGCTGCAGGAACGAAGTATAGAACGGCTTGGTGGGCGTTCTCCAATTCCTGTTGATGTTCGAGTGATAGCCGCTACTAACCGAGATCTGGAAGCCGCCCTGCTTGAGGGCCGATTTCGTGAAGACCTCTACTATCGACTCAAGGTGGTGACCCTTAATCTCCCGCCTCTTCGGGAACGTGTTGGCGATATTCCTATACTTGCCGAGTATTTTTTAAAAAGGTTTTCCGGAGAAATGGGGATCGACTGCCCTGGTTTGACAGACAAGGCCAAAGATGTCATGGAGCACTATTCATGGCCTGGCAATGTTAGAGAACTCGGAAATGCGGTTCAAAAAGGATTAATTTTTAGCAGAGGCGCTCCTATAAGTTCCGAGGAAATGTCCCAGGCGATAAGAATTGAGACCGAAACAGTGGCGATGCCTACTGATAGCCGTCCAGATTCGATTGAAGAATGGATCAAGTCTTCTTTGGCAGCGGGTGGGGACAATCTGTTTGTGGACATGGTCGATCGGTTTTCAAAGATTCTCATGACTCAGGCCCTTTTACTGACAGGAGGAAATCGCTCTCAGGCAGCCAAACTCCTTGGTTTGTCGCGGCCCACACTCTTGGCTAAGATAGACAAATACAAGATTAAGATAGAAGCTTCTATAAAAGGTAGCTGAAAAATCGCCAAGTAGAAGGGAAGGCAAACCGGCATGCCATCCCGTATGTGGTGAGCAGTCTTATAACAACCGCATAAATGAAAAATTGAGTCATGCAGGAACAATCAACAGGCAATTTCGCATCATCTAACCTCGACGGATTTCTTACGGGATGCTCCGACACAATTCGGTCCTCTCTCCTGGAAAAGGGCTCTTTGGTTGAAATCCGGAAGGGCGGTCTGATTGTCTCCCCGGGAGACGCCGGCGACAAGATAAGGTTTTTGTCCGCCGGGAGCGCCAAGGTCGTGGTTCGTGATCAGGACGGCGCTGAAATACCTGTAGACAGACTCTCCCCTGGAGATCTGATAGGGGAAATAAGCTATCTCACCGGACGGCCAAATCCTGCAAATTCCGAAGTTGTCGCTGAAGAAGATTCAACAGTAATTGAGATTCCCGCGTCGCATTTTGAAAGCGTCTTGCTCTCGAACCCCGATTTCATGATGAATGTCATGAAAGGTCTGGCTCGAAAGGTTGTAAGACTTGATCAGAGTGTTTATAGGAACACTCGAAAGAAAAGAGCGCTGCAGAATCTGATTAGCAGGGAGGATCATCTTTTTCCGGACTATTTTGTGGGTGAAACCGTCCGACGCAAGGCGGGTCGTCAAATTGAAGGCCTCGCTAATTCTCCGTGGCCTGTTTTGATAACCGGAGAGACTGGTGTCGGAACTGAGTTCCTTGCCCACGCTCTTTACAAATCGTCGTCGTATCACAAGCGTGTTTTTCTTTTTCTGGATCTACTGAGGCCATTAACTGAGAGGCAGGATTCAGGCAATTTCTGCGAAATTCCAGATGAGAGCCCGGACCAGACTGAGCAACAGATGAGGCTTTTTTTTGGCTCAGAATCCCGTGGGGAGGGTCAGACAAGGATTGAAACGCCTGGATATCTTGAACTCACTGAAGAAGGGACTCTTCTGGTTAAAGGAATGGAACGCCTCACGTTCCTCATGCAGAATAGGCTGCTTTTTTCTCTCAAAAAAGGAAAATTCAAGAAAGTCGGAGCATTTGGTTATCAGAATTGTGACACCCGTGTCATTGGCACAACAAATCTGGATGTTTCCGAGATATCGGCTGAAAAGCATCCTCTCCTTCATTGGATGCTTCAGCACTCTATACACGTTCCACCTTTACGAAAGCGACGTAAGGAAATTCCTACGCTGATTCAACATTATGTTGGCAAGTATGCGCAGGAACTTGACAAAGAAATCAATAAACTGCCCAAGGATACCATTAAGACACTGGTGAGCTACTCTTGGCCGGGCAACGACAGGGAGCTGGCAACCACGCTTAAACGGGCCGTGCTCCTGTCTTCAGATGGTATTTTAAGGCCTCAGGACATATATTTTGACCTCAGAAGAATTGAGGCTGACGGTAAAATCAATCTCTTCAGTTACCCCGTCGTCAGGGGGGCGGTTAGAAGTCCCTTATTTCCAGTGATATTTCAGAGCGCTGCGGCCCCTTTCTTTTTCATACTTCTCGTGCTGCTTTTCCTGGGGCCGATCAATCCTTCAGCAAACGTTGGATCCCTATTCAGTTGGGCCATTGGGTGGCCTACCATGATCTTTGGAGCGTTCATATGGGCGAGATTCTGGTGTTCACTTTGTCCAATGGGGGCTATAGGGCATTTAGCAAAGAAATTGGTTTCGTTTGATCTTCCTTTTCCTGCATTCCTCAAACAAAAAAGTGATTGGATAATAGCAATATCGGCTATGTTCATAATATGGCTCGAAATTGCCACGGACCTGCGGAATTCCCCTTTCAACACCGGTCTCCTACTGGTTACTATTTTACTCTTCGCTGTAATTTTTTCGATTATTTTCGAGCGGCAATCCTGGTGCAGATACCTATGTCCCCTCGGAGGAATGATGGGTGTGTTGGCCAAAGTTTCCCCATTTGAACTCAGGGCGGATAGAAACGTTTGCGCAAGCCAGTGTTCTTCCAATGAATGCTTTGTCGGCACAGCGACAAACGAGGGATGTCCTTTCGGGCAAATGGCTCCGTCCTTGAGGAGTAACCGTTTTTGCAAGCTCTGTGGAAATTGTGTGAAAAATTGTCCTCACGGAGCTATTAATCTCAATCTTAGAATACCTGGGCGAGAGATCTGGGAAATGCGCCAGGTTGGAATAGTCACTTCATTTCTTGTCCTAAGCATGCTGGGCGGCCTGTTGAGCGAACTGCTGGAAACAAGCTCATATTATGATCAATTCTGTCGCCTGTTTCCAGATTCTCCCAATATGCTTGTTTTCACGCTATTCTTCGCTGCTGTCATCCTTTGTGTTAATGGCATGTTGTTTGTCTGCGCTATTGTCTCCTCGCAATTTTCCGGCGAACCCGCCAAAGAAAATTTCGCCCGTTATGGCTTGGCTCTGCTTCCGTTAGTGTTGACAGGATTCATGGCTTTTCACTTTTATTACCTTGTCAACCTCGGCGTTTACTTCCCTATTGTGCTCTGGCAAACTTTTCATCTAAGCATATTTGAACGCATGGTAATAACTATATCACCATCCTGGACATTATTTGTGCAGCAGGCTTTTGTTCTGATCGGTTCATTGGGAACGATTGTGATTCAATATAGACTCAGTCGTGGCAAGAATTCCAGGCCATCGGAACACCTCGGCGAGTTCTTTCCTCATGTTGCCGCTGCGGTTATTCTCACTGCGACACTCTTGTACGCTATTCGGTTGTTTTTTTATTAATCCCTTTTCATTAACTTCATAAGGAGAAACTCGAAGCAGTAATCAGGTTAACCCTGACCTCTATTCCGAAAGATTGAAGCGAGATTCTCGGACAAAGTGACAAAACTTCACCGTGAATGAGAAGATAAAAAATTCTTTTCGAGATTCAGAAATTTCTCACGGTGATCAAATTTGTCGTTGATCATTGACGGAGTGGCCTTACGCATGTAATGTGTCAACAATGGTTTGTTGGTAAAATAGCTTAGGATTTGACGAGAATTTACTATTTAATGACTTGGTCAATTCCGTAAACTTTTCATGAAATGCCTAGTCCGGTGGTTTTTGTAGAGGTTTGGGACCCGGCTAAACAGAACATATTTTGTGCGTCCACTAATAAATAGAGACTTCTATCCAACGATGAGGGAGGAAAGACTTTGGCCAGATTATTGTCGATTAGCTTGGCTTTTTGTGTGGTTTTTCAGTTCTTTGCAGGGTTTGACGATACGTTTCTATCCTCAGCATGGTCATTCCAGGAATCTCCTGCTCTAACGGAGTTGGTGAAAAAGGGGTCTATCACGGCGGTTGACAAGAGATTGCCACCAGCTCCAGCCATTGTAAAACCTGTTGAAACAACAGGCCGCTATGGAGGGACCTGGAGAAGGGCGTATACCGGTATCTCCGACCTCAATGAGACACGAAAAATTGTCTATGATCCGCTGGTCCGGTGGAGCCCGGAATTCAAAATCCAGCCCAATCTGTGCGTAAGTTGGGACATTCAGAATAATGGCAGGGTTTATGTTCTTAAGTTGCTGCCGGGAGTAAAATGGTCGGATGGAGCCCCTTTCACTGCGGATGACGTGCTCTTCGCAGTAAATGACACGCTTCTGGACAAAGATGTGTCGCCATCAGCCCCCAGTTGGCTTGCGCCGGGTGGAGATGAACCAAAGGTAACGAAATTAGATGATTTCACCCTAAAGTTCGAATACAAAAATCCTTACGGACTATTTCTTGAAAATCTGGCCTGTCCCAACGGAATGGCTCTTGTTACCAGACCTAAACATTATCTGATGAAGTTTCATAAGAAGTACGCCAAACCGGAAGAGATCGAAGCTCTGTTAAAGGAGAAAAAATCGTCTTCCTGGAATAAATTCTTTGGCGAGTTGATTAACATCCGGCAGGGGTTGTTTGTCGATACGGAAATTCCTTCAATACTGGCCTGGATTACAAAAGAACCCGCCCCAGGCAAGCGGTTTGTTATGGAGCGTAATCCCTACTATTGGAAGGTTGACCAGAAAGGGAACCAACTTCCGTATATTGACAAAATATCGACGGAATTTATCAATGAGGCTAACATGGTTTTGTTGAAAGCCGTGGCCGGAGAAATTGACATGCAGGCCAACCATTTGGGCGGCATGTCTAACTCGATCCTCCTGCTGGCCCAGCTTGGGTCCGGGAATTTCAGGCTTGTCCCGAAGATCTCTACAGCCTCTGTGGGATTGCTCCTTGCGCCTAACCTGAATCACCAGGATCCTGAGATGCAGAAAATTCTGGGGGATAAGCGATTCAGAATCGCCCTTTCTCACGCGATTCGAAGATCGGAAATAAACAATATACTGTTCAGAGGTAAGGGCACACCCCGACAAGCCGCTCCGCTCAAAGAATCCCCATATTATAGCGAATCATACGCGAATGCTCATTTGAGCTACGATCCGGAGCTGGCCAATAAGTTGCTGGATGAAATGGGGCTCAAGGTTGGACCGGATGGTTGGAGATTGAGGCCCGATGGCCAGAGACTACAGTTGTCTCTCGACGTTATGGCGTCGATTCAGGCTTGGGTGGACACTGCGGAGATATTGGGGTCAGACTTCAAAAAAATTAAGATCGACACCGCCGTGAAGTCAGAGACACGCGAATTGTTCCGACAACGGACTCAATCCTGCGCCCATGAGATAGCCCTTTGGCCAGGTGACGGGGGGCTTGAGTGTCTCCTTGAACCCAGATGGTATCTCCCTTACAGCCAGGAAAGCCTTTATGCTCCACTGTATGCCCAGTGGTATCAGAGTAGGGGAAAAAGTGGCCAGGAACCTCCTGCCGAAATCAAGGCAATGATGGAGACTTTTGACCAGATAGTTCACACTCCCGACGACCAGGAGAAAATTGTGCTGTTTAATAAGATTCTGGCAACCAACGAGGAAAACCTCTATGTGATCGGGTTGGTTTATCAGCCACCGGATTACTACGTAGTTGCCCCAAACATGAAAAATATTCCACAAGGGGATTTTCAGAGTTGGATTTATCCTAATCCCGGACCAATACACCCCGAGCAGTTTTTCTTTGATAAGAAAAAGTAGAAATCACATTAGTATGGCCCCCTTGCAGGAAACGGATTCGCAGGGGGGCCATATATTTGGGACGATCAATCTTGTCGCTCAGCTAGCCGTTCTAGAACTTGGGCACTGGGAACAGGTAACCACCAAATATCAGGTAGGCTAGAATCAATGTCCAAATGATATTGATTCCTTGAGCTATCACGAAAGCCGCTGCCGGTCTTCCTCCACCCATCGTGGAGATTTCACGGAAATTTGTTTCCAGGCCAATTGATGTAAAGGCGAGCGCAAACCAGATTGTACGAATACCTCCAAGGGAACTCTTTGCCGCTCCCACAATTGCAGGGCTCAGAATGAACGAAAAGAGAATTGACGCAGCCATAAAACCCAACACGAATTTCGGGAATCTTACCCAGATCTCTATCAGTCCAGGTTTTTGAGCGCCCGGATTTTTTTCGGCTGTCTTGAAAGTCCAAACTACTGCAAGTATGAAGGCGGCGACCCCAATGAGAACGTTTTGGGACATCTTTACGATGACTCCCACTTTCATTGCGGTGTCGCTTATGAGAGCCCCGGCCGCCACCACTGAACCACTTGTGTCTAGTGTTCCTCCTAGCCATGCGCCGGCCACTTCATCGGGTATTCCGGCCCACTTGGAAATAAGGGGCTGCAGTACCAGCATTGGCACGGCGCAAATAAGAACAAGAGATGTAGTGTAGCTGAGTTTTTTGGGATCCCCTTTGATGGCGCCTGATGTGGCTATTGCGGCTGATACACCGCAGATGGAAACTGCGCTTGAGAGGATTGCTGCAAATTCCTCATCTATTTTCATCTTCATGCAGATCCAGTAGCATGTGTACCATATGACTGCAACCACCAGGACGCCCTGGATCATTCCTAAAGCGCCTGCTTCGAGTATCTCCCCGAAAAGAATATTTGCGCCCAGGATCACCAGTCCCGTCTTGATGTAGAACTCTGTTCTGACAGCCGGAAGCAGCCAGCTGGGAACACCTATCACGTTGCTTATGAACAGTCCTAGGGCCAGACACCAAAGGACATATTCCAGTCCAAAATAATTTACCGTTGAGTTCCCCGCTATGAACAGAGACACCCATGCCAGAATGAACACGACAGGGAAACCGACAGCGAAGCTGGCGATGTTGACTGACATCAGGCCCATGGCGATTGAGCTTATCACTAATATCCCAATACCCACGTATAATGACTTGTAAAGGTTTTCAGACTCAAATACCTTTTCCGTGAGGTTGGATGCGCCATCACCTATTTGCTTTCCCAATTGAGAGGCCTTTTTCTTCAATGAACTGTCTTTGATTTGTTTAGCCTCTGCCTGAAATTTCTTGGCCGCATCCGCAACGCCTTTACGGTCGCCTTTTTCCATGGCGGCTTTAAGCGCTACGGCTTGCGCCTGAAATGCCGATTCACCTTTTTCCCCCGCAGCCTTGGCGATTTTATCCACAGCGGGTGTCGCCTCAGTTATAAGGGTCTTAAATTCGGCCTCTGTAGTCCACTTGAATTTGGGTGTTTTGATTGTCAGCCCGGCAATAACCACTCCAATGATCAAAAACCCCAACCAAACTGCTAGCCAATCTTCAGATCTGACTAGCGCCGCCCACTGAGATTCTTTGTTCGACAATTTTGGACCTCCTCTGAATTGTTAATGTGATTGCAGCATGGACCTGTTCTGTACAATTACCGACTAATCAAATTCCTTGGATGACCAGCCGGGTGGAACTCATAACCCAATCTGTTCTTATGCCGGTGTTCAGATTCCGTAAAGGTAATAACATGTTCTGCAACCAATCGGCGGCAAAGGTGGACTTCGGAATCCTGAAAACCCTGCGGAACCAAGCAACAAGGATTTAATCGATCCAACAAAATCTGCGCTCAGTCTCCGTTCGAACAGTCTGCGAAACTCCACGTAGTCGGCTGAATCGAATATTTCCTGGAGAGTATTCTTGCGGAGATCGCCAAAACGACATACAGGTGTCTCAATTTTGTTGCCCTCAAAAAAACGATGATTCATATAGGCCAAACTGATACAAGGCGAAACCAAGCCGTCAACTGAAACGAAGAGAGTTTTTAATGGATTTTGTTCACATATGGAGTTTTCTTTGGATGTCAACTCATAAACTCTAAAATTGAGACCTGATTTTGCGGCCTTTTGTCTAGCTTTCTGTATGGAGCGTGAAACGTCATCGGCTAATTCATCTCCGCCGGTTAGCCCAAATACGCGACTCTTGTCGTTAGCAGTGCTTACAATAACGTCGAGATTTTTCGCTACCAAGAAATCAGCGCGCACCCTTACCGCTAAATCCACCATGTCGGGAAGTTCAAAGTAATTTTCTTTCATCATCACGAAAAAAATCATAAAAGCCGGTCGACGGTCAGACCTTTTTTCTCTAATTTCTCGGATGTGTTCCATGTGGTCGATAACCCTATCAAAGGAAGATCCGACTCTAATTTTTTCGTAAGTTTCCGCAGTGGTTGCGTCAACAGAAAAAGCAACCCAGTCAAGACCGGCGTCTAAGAGCTGTTCGATTCTCGAAGCGTCGCACAGCAGACCATTGGTGCTAAATCCTACTCTACAGCCTTTTGCCTTTGTAATTCTAACTATTTGAGCTAGATGCGGGTGCATAAGGGGTTCGCCGGATCCGGTAAGATCGACTTCTTCCACATGTCGAAAATCTTCGGACAGTGTCCTGTAAAAATCGAGATCAATATCATGCCCTTGATGATGAGAATCCTTCCACGGGCACATTATGCAATTAAGGTTACACCTTGTGGTTGGTTCGATTTGAAAAAGTCGAAATTTTTTCGATGCCATAACACGGTCCCCTAGAAAAGCATTTTGGACCAACGAGTGGTTGAAATCCACAAAAAACTTTGTGATTGGCGTTTGTGTTGACAGATAAAAATAACCTATGGTAACCATAGTTAAACTAAATGATAGTTGCATTGGGAAATCTGAGTCAGATCCGAGTGATCTCTTCGACCAAGGTTTTCAGCCCTGTCTGTCAAAAATGGTTAGAAGTCGTACAAGGAGACAAGAATGGTCAAACGAGACAATTTTTTAGCGTCATCCCAGGGTATAGTAATTGTAGGAGTTGCTATAGGCATCCTGGCTGCTCTTCTCCAGAAATGGGGCAATCCAGGAAACATGGGAATTTGCGTGGCGTGTTTTGAACGCGACATTGCTGGATCGATTGGCATGCATCGGGCCGATGTAGTTCAATACTTGAGACCTGAAATCATTGGGTTTGGTCTCGGCGCATTTCTCTCAGCTCTCCTTGTAGGCGAGTTTAAACCTCGTGGAGGTTCCACGCCTCTGGCCAGGTTTGTCCTGGGTATGATTGCGATGATCGGGGCGCTTGTTTTTCTTGGGTGTCCTTGGCGAGCAATATTAAGACTGGCAGGAGGAGATGGTAACGCCCTGTTCGGAGTCGCAGGTCTGGTTGTTGGAGTAGGGATTGGAACTCTGTTTTTTCGAGGAGGCTATACGCTTGGCAGATCGGAAAAGAATCGACTAGGGGCTGGACTCATTATTCCTGTCTTGCTGCTGGGCTTTTTGGCTCTAAGATTGCTTTTCCCCCAGATTGAAGGAAATCCCAAGAGTGGAATACTTTTTTATAGTGTTAAAGGGCCCGGTTCCCAACATGCCTCGTTGCTGATTTCTTTAGTCGTAGGCGGCGTGGTTGGTGTTTTTGCTCAAAGAAGCAGATTCTGCACTATGGGGGCGCTCAGGGACCTCATTCTTTTTAGACATATACACCTGTTTTCAGGTTTCGTAGCGCTTCTAGTAGCGGCGTTCGTGACGAACCTGATATTAGGTCAGTTTCATCCCGGGTTTGTAGGCCAACCAGTCGCTCATACCCAAAGTTTCTGGAATTTCTCGGGAATGGTAGTCGCCGGACTTGCTTTCGCTTTAGCCGGAGGTTGCCCTGGCAGGCAAATTTTTATGTCCGGAGAGGGAGATGGTGACGCAGGAATATTTGTGCTCGGCATGATAGTTGGCGCCGCCGTTTCTCACAACTTCGGACTTGCAAGTTCCCCTGCCGGCATAGGGCCTTACGGCGCTTATGCCGTCGCCATCGGCTTGATTGCGTGCCTACTGATAGGTTTTACGCATCTGAATAGATCAAATTCATGACAGAGGGGTATATTGAAATGAAGGATACGGTGGATGCACGAGGTCTATCCTGCCCGCAACCGGTCTTGCTTACTATTTCAAAATTGAAAAAAACGGAATCCAACGAAATAGAGGTCCTTGTGGACAATGACGTAAGCAGGGAAAATGTTTGTAGGGCCGCGACCAGTCAGGGCTGGAAAGTGGATGAGGTTTCGGAGGAAATTGACCAGTACAAAATACGCATCAAAAGGGCATGACTAAAAAAGCCGGTTTTATTGAAAAGGTAGCCAACAAATTCAGGACAATGGGATCTAATGATAATAGTGGCCTGGACCGCGGGCTAATCCTATTTTCGAACACTAGCGATGTCATCAAGGCGGAAAGAGCGCTCAGAAAAGAAAGCCTCGAGATTAAAGTAAAGGGGCCACCACCGTCCGTTCGCACGGGGTGTGACCTTGCGATAGAGTTTGACTTAAACGCGGCGTTGAAGGTTGCTCACGTTCTTTCGGGGTATGGCATTGAGCCATTAAGTGTTATTCCCATCAAAGATGTTCTGTTGGAACCGGTCAGCCTCTTTCAGACAAAGGATTACGGGGAATTTCTTATGGTTAGGGCGGCGAACATGAAGATAACCATCCGCAAGGCGGACGCCACGATAGTTAATGTTTCGGGCGGAGGTTGTCCTGACGTTCCGTTTCTGGCTGACCAGTTGGTGGGCAAGACTCTGAGAGATTGTCCGCCTCCCATCTCGATTGGACAGACACTGTGCGGCTATGCGCTGCATCTGGCTTACGAGGAATTGAAACGGGCATGTCGTTGTTAATCGTTGGCACGGTTCCTTTTGAGGGTATTCCGGTGGTTGAGGGAACGTGTATACTAAAAGATGGACAAATAGAAATCGGCAGCTATAAATTTCCCATCAACCGAGGCACTCCTGCTCTGATAGCGTTTGCATCTGAGGTAGCCAGACTGGTTGGTATTGATCCTCCACAAGCTTTGCTGGCTGGAGACATAGGGAAAGGCGACGGTAGCGCTCGAGTTTATAGCCGAATATGTGATACGGTTTCTGATAGAGACCATAAATTCATAGTGTTTCATTATCTTATGCCGGATGTGAGTTGGTTGGGTCGAATTATGATCAGGATACAGGATCTGCCTAAGCGACCCGTGATGATTGCTGACGCCGGTTTCATGTATGTGGCCAAAATGGGCGGGATGGCCCCGGAATTCGATCTTTTTACTCCTGATGTGGGAGAAATGGCTTTTCTTGCCGATGATTCCGCTCCGCATCCTTTCTACACAAGGGGCTTCTTGCTCAACGAAAGTCTGCGGATACCCGAATTGATTAGTATGGCTTATCAAAACGAGAACGCCGCCAAGTATCTTTTAGTCAAAGGCAAGGTAGACTATGTGGCTTCCAGAGATGGGATAGCCGCTCAAATTTTTGAGCCCTCTGTTGAAAACATGGAACCTATTGGTGGAACCGGCGATAGTCTAACGGGCATTGTGTCAGCCCTGATTGTCGCCGGGGAAGATATTCAGACTGCAGCCATCACCGCATGTAAGATTAACCGTTTCATGGGGCTGCTTTCAGGACCGACCCCTGCATGGGGTATAAAAGATTTCCTGCCTTTTGTTTCAACTGCAATTCAGAAAGCCGCAAATTCGCATTGACTGTCCTTTTTGTAAGGCCTGGACCCCTGAGAATATTCTGTCGTTTGATCGTTTAGCTGCTCACTATAGAACCTGATGTTTCCAAAAGATCACGATTTTTGGCGATGGACTGATTTGATTGTATGCGGGCAAGTGATGCGGTAATATGGACTGGGAATAACTCATTTATACGTTTCACGTATTAAATTGAATAAAGGAAAGCGCTTGAATGAAATCAATCGCCAATAATGATATCAAGTCCAATGTCGAAACAACGCTCAGACTCATCGATTCGCATGCGCACATTGAGATGGAACCACTTTCGGCCGATGTTCCCGGAGTTATTGCCAGGGCTTTAGCCACCGGTGTTGTTGGAATCATCACTGTTGGGATTGATATCGATGATGCCCAGGCAGCCCTGAAAATTGCTAGAGAAAACGAAGTCGTTTTTGCCTCTATCGGATTTCACCCCCACAATGCGAAAAGTGTTGGGGCAGGGGATCTCTGCTTGATGGAGGACCTTGCAAGTGACCCAAAAGTAGTTGCATACGGAGAGATTGGTTTGGATTTCTTCAGGAACCATTCACCCCGTGACGTTCAAATTTCGGTCTTTGAGGACCAGATCGACATTGCCAAGAAAAAAAACAAACCTCTTGTTATTCACCTGAGAGACGCTTACTCTCAGGGGCTTGAAATTTTGGAGAAGAAAGGACCATATGCGTCAGGAGGAGTTATCCACTGTTTCTCCGGAGACCAATCGGATGTCCAACGCGCCCTTGACTTAGGCTTCCATATATCGATACCTGGGACTGTCACATACAAGAAGAACAATATACTGAGATCTATCGTGAGCGATATTCCTGATGACCGCATTCTTCTGGAAACCGATTGCCCTTTTTTGGCGCCGGAGCCTTTGCGTGGCAAGGACAATGAACCTTCTTTCATTATTCATACAGCCCGAAAGGTCGCGGAGGTGAGAGGAGTTAAGTTGAACGATCTGGCTTTGATGACTACCGATAACGCCATACGTTTGTTCAATTTGCCACTATGACGGATTTTACCGCAAAGTCCTTGACAAAAACGGGCAACAATTTGTACAAAGGAGCGATTGATGGTCCCATCGTCTAGAGGCCTAGGACACCGCCCTCTCACGGCGGAGACACCGGTTCGAAACCGGTTGGGACTGCCAAAGATTTCAGTGGGTTACAGTTTCAGCTAATTTTATTTTCTGAACTGCGACCCGGTTTAGACCCGGTTTTTTGGAAAACCACAAAATTTTTTACCCGCCTAAAATTTCGCAAAAGCGTCAAGATGTGATGGCGCCGCCTAAAATGATTGACTTGGTGGCGGATGAATTTTAACGATTCCTAGCTCTGGTTCATTGGATTGAACAATTGAGCGCTCCCTTTCCTCTGATCAATTATAACAGCTCATGCACTTGTGCCGCTGTCCTTTTTACCTGGACCATTAATGTCACTTGGTGGCTATCATAGACAGGGCGAGTCGTCTAATGCTGTCATGGAGGCTGTCTAACACAATGGACGCGACTTTCTGTCTGGATACGCTTCATGAGGCGATAGACCGATACGGAATTCCTGAAATTTTCAACTCAGACCAGTGCAGCCAGTTCACGTCCCTGGAATTCACCAATTCTCTTATTTCTAACGGGATCAAGATCAGTATGGACGGAAAAGGTAGATGGGTTGACAACGTCATTATCGAACGGGCATGGAAAAGCGTCAAATATGAAGAAGTTTATCTGAAGGCCTATGAATCCATCCATGAAGCCAGGGAGTCTCTCAATGCCTATTTCGAGTATTACAATTATGAGCGTCGTCATCAAGGGCTTGACGGAAGGACTCCATATGAGGTTTATTTGGGTACCCTACCAACAAAAAACACGGGGCAGCAGCATGAACAAGCAGCTTGCACTTAAAAGTCACTTTCAACTGTCCCAATCCTTTGGACCTTTTCTTCTTTCTATTTTGGTTCTTTGTTTTTGGTTGCTATTTATTGTTGGCCAAGCTTATTGCCAAACAAATTCCACTCAGGAGATAGTCGAAAACAAAGATGTGAGGCATCATGCCATGGAACCCTCAAGTCTAATGCCGGTGAGGATTGGGGTTCTTGCCAATAGGGGTTATGAAGAAGCTCTTGAACGCTGGACACGCACGGCCGATTACTTGACCGATAAAATTAAAGGGTACCAATTCGAGATTGTTCCACTGAACTTTGATGAAATCGAAAGAGGGGTCAGTCGGGGAGAAATCGACTTCTTGTTTGCTAATTCTTCATACTACATAGAGATGGAAGCACTTTACAGGGTGGAAAGGATCCTCACGGTTTCAGACAGTCAACTGAGTGTGTTCGGAGGTGTCATTTTTTGTCGAGCTGACAGGAAGGACATCAATACATTGGAAGACCTTAAAGGCAAATCCTTCATGGGTGCAGATTACAAGTCACTGGGTGGTTGGAGGGCAGCCTGGGGGACTTTAAGGGAACACGGAATTGATCCATACAAGGATTTTGCCAGACTAGAGTTCGCTGGAACTCATCGTGCTGTGCCGTTGGCCGTCAAGGCTGGAAAAGTGGAGGCTGGGACCGTTAGGACTGACACTTTGGAGCGTATGGAGCGGCTAGGTCTGATAGATACCGAATCTTTCCGAATAATCAACAGGCAAACCTACAAAGGATTTCCTTACCTTATAAGTACGCAACTCTACCCCGAATGGCCTTTCTCAAAATTGAGCCATACACCCAATGATCTTGCCAAGAAGGTAGCAATAGAGTTATTACAGCTCTCTCCGGATTCTCTTCCTTGTAAAGTGGCAGGTATTGATGGCTGGACAATACCCCTCGATTACCATACGGTCGCCGAACTGCTCAAGCAGCTTCGTTTAGGCCCATATAAGGATTATGGCAAGATAAGTCTAAGCGATGCAATTAGGCAATATTGGTACTTGATCGTTTTGGTAGTCGTTACCCTCGCTATCATGGCAGTGTCCTCGGCTTATATTGCCAAGCTCAACAGAGCTCTGTATCACTCAAACGCCACACTGAAACACGAGGTTACAGCTCGGAAAGCTGCCCTGGAAAGACTCGAACAACTTAACGTGACTCTTGCCCAAGAACGAGACAGGTCGCAGGGATACTTGGATGTCGTGGGCGTAATGGTCGTCGCATTAAATGAAGATGGCTTGGTTGTTCTGATTAACCGGAAAGGCTGTGAGCTGTTGGGCTACCAGGAACATGAAATCCTGAACAAGAACTGGTTTGATATTTGTGTTCCAAAGAAAATACGTGAAGATG
>JAZDKD010000574.1:0-4376 GCA_043803345.1 Pseudomonadota bacterium | reverse complement strand
GGCCCAGGACAACCCCTTGCCTGTCTGATTTGTGAGATATTTCGCTGGCTATGACTTTAACCGCATAAGGCCCTGGAAATTCAGGAAGATTAGACAAGGTGTTGTGATTTGGCATTATTATGGAATAATCCGGGACATTGAGTTTCGAGAATCTCAATATGTCAAGGGCCTCGTGCAACAGAGGCGAACGCCCCGCGGAAACGCATTTCTCAAGAATGCCTGATATTGCCGCCTTGTCGATCTCGAGGGATTTAGCGGGTTCAGAGGTTTCCAGCCTTATTAATTCACGCCTTTTCTGAAATTTTATCGCCGTGTCGAGTGCGCTGACCGCTCTTTCCGGAGAAATAAAAATAGGGAAATCAAATTCTTTCAAGAGCGTTGAAATTTCAACTTGCTCTGTGGAAACGCATAACGCTACAGGTTTTCCATATTGCTGGGACAAAGCGGCGGCTGAACGAAGAAATCGGCGAGAAGCCTCTCCCTCAACTACAGCGAAATAGGTTTGAAGAAGAAGAATCCCATCTACATTCGGTTGCTGTAGTGTATGCTCCACTATCTTGACATAAATCTCGAAGTCAAAAAGAGCGCCAAGATCGAGCGGGTTGGCCAACTTGATTACATTGGCCCTAAGTTTCTGCCGAATCTGGTCAAGGAAATCCTCGTTGAATGGCGGAAGCTCAAAGCCGTACGTATAAGCTGCATCCGCAGCGATTACAGCATGACCCCCGGATCTGGAAATTATGGCCAGATTACGCCCTTTCATCTCCGGTATCTTTAGAATCTTCACGAAGTCCACGTAACTATGCATGTCACGAAAACGTATCATGCCAGCCTGCATCAAGGCTGCGTCCACAACCACGTCATCATTCGCCAAAGCGTCAGTGTGTGATTGAGCGATCGTCCGGCTTTGTCCACCTATATTAGCTTTGTGCACAACTATCGGTTTGGATGATTTTTTCGCAATTTCCGTGAACCGCTTGCCGTCACGGATGGATTCCAGATACATGCATATTATTGATGTGTCCGGATCCTCGATGTAATACTCCAGTAAATCATTTTCATCTATGTTCAGTTTGTTGCCTATAGACGCAAACTTGCTGAAACCTAATTGTTCACTATCGAACATATTTAAGAAAGACAAACCCACACCGCCACTTTGGGCGATAATTCCAACTTCCCCGACCCTGAATGTGTTGAGGAGTCTTGGGAAGGGAGTCGCAAGGCCGTTAGAAGCATTTATAATACCGATACAATTAGGTCCTATAAACCTCATTCCGTATCGAGCCGCAATATCTCGCAGAGATTCGCTCCACTCTGACCCTTTATCTCCAAATTCACCAAAACCACCACTTTCGATTACGGCTCGCGTGATACCTTTCTTGCCGCATTCTTCAAGTATTTCCGGTACCGTACGAGCCGGGGTAAGTATGATGGCAAGATCAATAGGTTCGTCAATTTCGTCAAGAGACTTGTGTATCCTTCGTCCAAACAACACTCCTTCATCTATGCCCACAAGATGGATAACGCCATTGTAGCGGAATTCGAATAGATTCCGCGCTATTTCCTTGCCGAGATTTCTCAGATCGGTTGATACGCCGATTACAGCCACTGACTTTGGATTAAACAGGTTTTTCAAATTACAACAACCTTTCAATAAGCCTGAATGTCGAATTCATGGAAAAGGCCACAAAAAAGCTTCGGTGGTTCGCACGATACGATGTCAAGTCTCAAGACTTTGAAACCCTGAAGTTTCTGACCGAATCTACCAGGGATGACTGGTCTTTATACCATCTGATGAAAGGTTCAAGCCCTTCCCTCAATGAAGTTGAGGGTTTGAACCCAAGTTTAATGGATGCTCTATCAATGTTGGCGAAAGTCGCCACAACGTCTCCTGGTTGGGCGGGAACCATTTCCTTAATAGCTTTCATCCCGCTCAGATCTTCAAGCGAGTTTATAAAATCCATGAGTTCAACTGGCTGATTGTTTCCAAGATTGATGATTTCATATTTGTTGAGTTTGTCGACTGTCAATGCGGCCAAAACTCCTTGAGTCACATCATCAATGTAAGTGAAATCCCTTTTGTTCCTACCGAAATTAAAGACCTTAATGGGCTCCCCGTGGAGCATCGCCTCAAGAAAACTCCAATATGCCATGTCAGGTCTGCCCCAAGGGCCGTAAACCGTAAAGAATCTCAGGCCGATCGTTTGCATGTCCCACAGATGGGAGTATGTGTAAGCAATGAGCTCATTAGATCTTTTAGTCGCCGCGTACAGACTCAGTGGAGTTTCAACCGGATCATCTTCGCTATATGGAAGTTTGGTGTTCCCACCATAAACACTGGAACTGGAAGCGTATACAAATCTCTTCACTGAATGCTGCTTCGCTTGCTCAATCAGATTCACAAACCCTTGCAAATTAGACTTCTGATAGGCGTGCGGATTCCTGAGAGAATACCTGACACCGGCCTGGGCCGCCAGATGACAGACAATGGAAGGGTTGTATTTGTTGAATACAGTTTTAAGCGTGGCCAGGTCGGAGATATCCATGTTTAATGAGACAAAATTGGATTGTTTCCTTAGTATTTCATCCCTTGCGATCTTGAGTTGAGGATCGTAATAAGAATTGAAGTCATCAAGGCCTATGACCACTTCGCCTCGACCCAACAAAGCCTGAGATACATGAAAACCAATGAAACCAGCGGAACCGGTAACTATTGTTGTCGACATATTGAGCCCCTTACTCTAGTTGGGGTATCCATTGGGATTGGATGAAAACCATTTTATTACTTCGGCTACGATTGAATCCAGGTGCGATCGAGTTGGTGTCCAATCAAGACTCTTGTGCGCCATGGAAGCGTCAGCAACCAACTCCGCCGGGTCTCCCGGCCTGCGTGGCCCAAATTCAGGAGTTATGTTCACACCCGTAATCCTTCGAACACCGTCAACAACTTCCATATTGGAGAAACCTTTTCCTGTTCCCAGGTTGAGTCTCATCAGCGGTATATGATCAAGTTTTTCACAGGCCCTGAGGTGGGCGTCGGCAAGATCGGTCACGTGAATGTAGTCTCTAACGCACGTCCCATCGTGTGTTGGGTAGTCTGTGCCGAATATCGTCAATCGATCGGAGAGATTTAGCGCAAATCTAACCACGTTAGGAATCAGATGAGACTCCGGTCTATGATCCTCACCTAGTCCAAAATCAGGTTCACATCCGGCCGCGTTGAAATATCGCAACTGCGCTGACCTGATGCCGTAAGCCACATTGTAATCTTCAAGCATCCATTCAATCGCCAATTTTGTCCTACCATACGGAGAAATCGGGTTCTTCGGATGGTTTTCATCCAATGGCAATCTCTGTGGATAACCATAAACTGCGCATGTCGACGAGAAAACTATCCTGTCGTGTCCTGAATGTCGCATGGCTTCGACCATGTTAAACGCGGCCAACAAATTATTTCTGTAATACAAGGCGGGATCTTCAACAGACTCCCCTACGAGACAGCTTGCCGCAAAGTGAAATATCGCGTCGTACCTGTTATTTGATAAATGCGCCAATAAGTTTTCATAGTCGAGCAGATCAGCCTGGACAAATTCCGAGCATCTTAAAGCCAACCTATGACCTTTTGACAAATTGTCCAACACTGTCACCTTTACACCACGGTTTTGGGCAAACAGACAGAAATGTGAACCTACGTATCCCGCACCACCTATTACAAGAATTTGTGAAATTTTCACCGGAACGGTCCCCTTTAAGATCAAAACCACTCAAGCAAGTGTTCACCTAGTGTAGTAAACTTTTAAGGAAGTGTTATGCTACAATATTAACACTATTGGCCTTGACAGGCAATTTTTTCCCCCAACAAGTTTTGAGTGTTTGACCAAGGAGGTTTTAAATGAGATTCGATATTGCCGACGTGAAAGCGAGAGAGATTCTAGATTCCAGAGGTAATCCCACCATCGAGGTCGACGTTATTTTGGAGGAGGGCGCATTTGGTAGCGCTGCGGTTCCATCTGGCGCTTCTACAGGTGAGAATGAGGCTGCGGAACTCCGTGATGGCGATTCTGACAGATTTCAGGGGAAGGGTGTGCTCAAAGCGGTTGAGAATGTTATGAATGAAATTAGACCGGCCATACTAGGGATGAGCGCATCTGATCAACCGGGCCTCGATCGCATGCTTATAGATTTGGATGGGTCCGAAAACAAGCAAAATTTGGGAGCAAACGCTATCCTTGGAGTTAGCTTGGCAGTAGCCAAGGCCAGCGCAGTGGAATTGGGACTGCCACTGTACCGTTATATAGGGGGAATAGACGCCAGGCGTCTTCCCATACCTATGATGAATATACTCAACGGAGGCGCTCACGCTGATAATAACGTCG
>JAZDKD010000573.1:0-2055 GCA_043803345.1 Pseudomonadota bacterium | reverse complement strand
GGCTAAACTATACCCCTCTGTTGATCCCCTTCGGTCTGACAATTTACTTTGTGGCCTGGATATTATTGGGTAAAGATTGCAATTTCAGAGAACTAATAATTTTTCTTATGAGTTTGGCAGCCATCGTGGCAATAGAAATTCCGCTTGGCCTTTTTCTGAGAAATTATCACGGCAAATGGACTTACACTTTTCTTGCTCCCCTGGGTATCCTTACAGGATCATGGATAGCAACCTGGTTATTTTTTACAAAATTGTTTAACATCGGTGTAGAGTGGCGTGGGTCAATTTATAAATAAGAAATCTGGAGAAAAACTTGACCCTGCAAACTTTTTGTTGGTATCATTTCCCGCTATTCGGATCAGTCCCTTTATGAAGGAGACACGGCTCATGTGGAAAGATGGATTGCAAATGCAAAAAGTATTGTTGTTTGTTGCGGCGTTGTTTATTTTTACTATTCCCGGTCTAACATTTGGAGCGGATTTTAAATCATTCACCAGTGACGAGTTTGGCTTTTCCATGAAATTCCCGTCTACCTGGGTAAAAATCGACAAGCCCCAGGGGAATTATTATGTGGTATTTCAGGATCCGGACCTTACTGACAACTTCAGGGCAAAAATTCATGTTGCAGCTCACAAGCCAGTAAAAGACCAGCTCAATGTCTTCCTCCAGGAATTACGAAACGGAATCACGGATCTTCAAAAAGGCACTGGAACCGCCAAGGAAAAACAGGAAGTCCGTATTCTTGATGAAGGGGAATTCAAAAGTGAAGTTCCAGGGGCTTATTATTTTTTCATTCAGGCTTATGAAAATACCCCAAAGATATGGATGGATATAATCATAGTTTTTTTCAAATCTGATCAGACTTTAGTGAGAGTGTCCTGCTTGGCTCCATCAAAGAGCATGGAGAAATTTCACCAGATCTTCAACGAAGTTTTGCTTTCTGTTGGTTTTAATCAGACATCACCTGTAGGGGAACAAAAAGTGAGCCCAAATGGGACTGTCGTACCTACGGGTCAAAGTCAGGCAGCGCCAACTTCACCGCCATCGATTACCCCGGGTACTCGGCAACCACAACAAGTCCAACCATCCGGAATAAGGCAGGAAGCTCCCTCGGCAACTCCTTCAGCCACTATTCCAGCGGCTCCACCAGGACCTGCCCAAAGGCCGGGACCACGAGGACCGGCTCGTGAGACTGACAGACCTGCTACAGGGATCGTGAACTGATACGGTAATTGAGCCCCAATGAACCCTTTGTGCAAGGTTTTGTTTTATGAGACTGAACAGATTCGTAAAAATTTTTGGAAAACATGAAGGGTTCAAAAAACTTCAAAAAAAACTCTCCGGAACGCGCCCCCCAGTCGTAGACATTGATTTAGTTAGAGGCCGGGCGCTACAGTTAGCCCAAAAGCATGAGCCCAAGGGCGACCATTACGAACTCCAAAAGGCATTGGAAGAGTTTTCGGTTTCTTTTGACGAAAACGATTTTCATAACACTGCAGCAATGCTCAAGTTCCTCACGAGTCATCTGTTCAACAACATTTCTCTGCCATCATCCGTACCTATTATTGAAAAGATAAGTAATTTCTCTGGGCCTCGTTTCTTCTTTGTTAATCACTCCTCTTACTTTGACTATGCGCTGACGTCAGATTTAATTGACCGGTTGGGATTGCCGATTCCAATTACCCATGTTTCAGGAGATGTAACTCAAGGATGGGTCTCAAATTGGCTGAAAGCGTTTAGGACTCTTCAAGTTCCGAAAACGTTTTCCCCAATTCAACACCGCTCTTACGCATGGTTTTGCGCAGCGCTGGCAGAACAAGGAGAGATCCAGGCTCTCTACGCCAGAACCAGCCGTTATACTGTTCGGTCAAGGGACGGCGTTTTGAGGGAACCCTATGTTCCCCATGGTTTACTGGCGGCCATTAAGGCTACAGGAAAAGCCATGGTGATTCCGATTTCCATATCGTACTCTATCATACCGGAGGACAGCTATCTCACGTCACCTTGGTTTTTTCCGGTTCTCTCAATGTTCCCCAAAAGACGATCCATGCTTTT
>JAZDKD010000572.1:0-3871 GCA_043803345.1 Pseudomonadota bacterium | reverse complement strand
ACCGATTTCTTCGGAAATTACTTCGAGGTCCTCCTTTTGGCTGGCAGTGAGGTCCAATGTCCTTTCCATGGAAAACAAACGCATTTTAACAGATGTCAGAGGGTTGCGCACGCTGTGGGCGACACCTGCGGCCAATTTTCCTACAAGCGCCCATTTTTCGGCCTGTTCAAGATGCTCCTGGCTCAATTCAAGTTTTGATCTGGTCTGATCCACATCTTGAATGAGATTTTCAAAACGACGACTGAGAGCCTTAACCTCGTTTCCCTCGATCCCGAGACTTTTCCTCTGATCATCATATATGGCCAGTCTTCTTATTGGCCCCAAAACCTGATTGAGCAAAATGTAAGCCAACGCTATCCCTAGCAACAGCACCATTACAAGCCCGCTGACCGCCAGTGCGTTTAGCAGTCCCGCACGTTCCCTCAACGAATCCTGAACATTATTCACTCTTTCAAGATATGTTGTCTTAAACTTCCTGCATGATTCAATTATCTTGAAAAACTGATTTCTAGCGTTTTTATGTTTGTCATATCCTTCCTGAATTTTTCCTTCCTGGTAGAGATTGACTACATCATCTCTGGAAACACTATACCTCAAATATTGGGAATCTATCTCGTTTAGTATGTCTCTTTCCTTTGAAGTTTCAGCTAGTTGCCGGGCTCGTTTCAACCATGTTTCGAAAGACGTGTCATGTTTTTGAAGTTCATCAAGCCATGCAGGATCCCTGTCCTGAAAATAGTACGTGACATAACCCTTTTGCATGACCAAAGCATTTTCTAGTTCCTGGGAGGCCTGAATCGCCATAAGGTCCGCTTCCAGAAACTTATTCATGTACCTGTCCATGACGTAGAGGTGGGATATGGATATGATGGCGCCGGCAGCGGTAATTGATATAAGAGCCCCGAGGATAAGAAGTATACGCGTTTTCAGGCTGACACTGTTAAACATGGATGAAGTTTCCTGAATCGTTCACTGATATTTTCCCTAAAGAGCTGATGATGGCGCATGACTAGAGGGCGGCCTTTGGAATTCGATATCCATTTAACAGGATTCACATACAAAAGAAAACAGATTGCCAATACATGTTCTCAATTTCGTTCCAATTTCATGAACCATATTGGAAGAATTCTTTATTACCGGACAGATTCGAGAATTGCTGAACGACACGCGGATTGATTTACTCTCATGAACATAACATGAAGATGTCAACCACTCTTTAGAATACTACCCCTTGCCAGTGAAAAATAGATTCCAACAACACATATCATTGCAAAGATTATGAACGATTTATTGAGACACTCGAGAAACTGAGGCATTATCTGAGGAGAAAAGTCTACCGGACCAATGTAAAGCGCAATCATGACCGAGGCCAATCCCATGCTTAGCATCTGTCCCATGAGTCGCATGGAGCTTACCACGCCGGAGGCCAAACCGTAGCTGGATCGGTCAACAGAAGACATGATGGCGTTCATATTGGGCGAGGAAAACAAAGCGAAACCCAATCCCAAAACTGCAAGGTTGGCCGTGATCATTGATGTTCCGGTGTCAGCGGTTAGAAACGACAGGAGGAAAAGCCCCGCGGCTGTGATCAGCATTCCCACGGACGCTACTTTTTGAGGTTCAATACGGTCCGAAGCCTTACCGGCCAATGGTGATAGTATAGCCATGGCAATGGGTTGAACCATCAGAACCAGACCGGCCTCTTTTGGGCTAAATCCCCTTACGTATTGAAGATATAAACTCAACAAAAACGACACGGCGAAGGTTGCGCTGTAATTAATTAAGGCCGCCAGACCAGAAAAGGCGAACGGCCTGTTGTTTAAGAACATATCGATGTTTATTACGGGACTTTGGACCTTTAATTCACATTTGACAAAGAGGATGAAGAAACAAATTCCACCAACTATGGATAAGACCCCGATGAGTGATGGCAGTTTAGACAATCCGAACATGACTCCTATGATTGAAATTCCGTAGAGGATAGATCCCAGGAAATCGAATTGTTCGGTTTCTGTTTTCTTGCGCTTCCACCTGAGCTTCCACAGTGAAACGCAAGTACATAAGACGCCAAGCGGAACGGTTGAAGCAAATACCCCTCTCCATGTGAAATGCTCTGTCAATATCCCTCCAACAAAAGGCCCAACGGCCATTCCGATGTACACAGCGGCCACGTTGATTCCTATGGCCCTGCCTCTTTCTCCGGGTGGAAAAACGGTGGCGAGCATGGCCATGCCTGTCCCGAATATCATTGCCGAGCCAATTCCCTGGATCACTCGGAAAGCCAGCAACATCCATATGTTGTAAGAAACAGCGGAAAAGCAGGCTGCGGCAGTAAATATTATCGATCCACATACAAACACGTTCTTTCTGCCAATAATATCCGCCAGCCTTCCAAAAGGCGCCAGAAACATACATGTGGCAAGGAGATATGAGGTTGGAATCCAGCTTAGGAGAATTGTGTCGATCTGAAAATTAGACTCAATCGAGGGAAGAGCCACATTGATTGAAGATGCCATGAAAGGCGTCATAAAAGCAGCGATTGTGGCGACTAAAAATACTGCTTTTTTTGTCGATTCATCTGTCACGAAATCATCGTTCATACCTATTACGATACCCTGGAAAGAGTTGCAAGCTAAAAGGAGGCGCTGACAAATCCAGCGACAATCCAATTATCCCTGTCAAAAGTTGCCTCAGTCTCATATTGTGATTTGTTGGAGTCTGACAAAATTCCCAACGTCTTCCCGTAAACACCACTATATTTTAAAAATCCGCCGACCTGGATCCATGGAGTTAAGGGTAATAACAGCCCTGTCCAGGACTCCAGGAAATACCCGGAGTTGAGTTCCTTGGACATTAGAAATGCCTTGTTATCGGAGCTTCTTCCCACGCCTCGATAGTAGAGATCACCAGGGAGCGTTGGAAGACCAATTATTCCTGCGTTAATTGTACTGCCGTACATGAACCTCCGCGAATACGCCATTCCAATGAACGGGACATCCAGCGTGACAGAGAGATCCGCTGTTTGACTGGGAAGAGACGTGTCGCCTGACATATCTTCAGGTTCACTGAACTTTGTCATAAACGAGTCATATCTAAAGCCCAATATGCCAGATAATGAGGAAGTAATCTGATACGTGGCCAACATTTGGAAGTACCACATTTGTGTGCTGGTGCGCCAACTTCTAGATCCAGCGACATTGCCAACAGTAGTGTACGTTTCTTCGGACCTGTTGTTCGATGAAAAAAGATAAGCCCCACAAATCTCAAAACCCAGGGGCCATGGCGTTCTGAAAGGGAAAGCAAATTCAGTCCACAGACCTTCCAGGTTGTAGGACTGCGTCAACTTCTTCAAATGGTTTTCGTTCGTGCTTTTTATGTCTTTCTTTAATGTGGTAGGCCCGGCAGGGAACATATAGCCCACACTCAGCCTGGGCACTGGGGTAAACCATGAACAGCCGCTTGGAGGACAAAGTGCGCCCTGCGCCTTGAGGGCAGGAGGAGAAACAAATATAAGGAGAATTGACACTAATGTGATGCTGTAAAATGAGGACTTGAGGTTCATCTCAGAGCCTACAGAAGAACAAGCTATCAGACTGGAAAAGTATTTCCCTTCAAGAACAGGCGCATAGTGTTTATATTACCATGAATTGATAATATTTGGTATTAATTTGTTTAATTTAATCGGGATACAGTATTGTTTATACAGGAAAAATAGTTGATGTTGTAATGAGGCTCAGTTATAGGCGCTAAATTTTGGACCGGGAAAGTACGCTGAAGATTCTTTGCTGTTCGATTGAGCTATGGCTTACAGAAATATCTCGGATCTTCGACGTCTAGACTTAATACATATAAGGAGGATTTCTCGGTTTTC
>JAZDKD010000571.1:0-5618 GCA_043803345.1 Pseudomonadota bacterium | reverse complement strand
GGCTACCAAAGAGACTTTTTATCTAAGTTAGTCACCGCCGACGTAGCCTCAGCCTAGTTGATGTGCCCTGACCGAGTTCATATGGTCTGTATGAACTGGGATCCAAGGAAAGATTGATTGGGAAACACCTTGCATATCGTTAATATTAATGATATTTCTCGTGAAGACGAGAAGAAGCTTGGCATTTTTTTACGGACCGATACAGTCTGAGTTTTAGGTTTAATTCGGACTCTGTCGTCATTGTTAGTTTTTTGAGGTAATCCTATGGATCGTAAGCGAATTGGTATTATCATTTTCGACGATGTTGAAGTTCTAGATTTTTGTGGGCCTTTCGAGGTGTTCTCGCTAACGCGACTAGATCAAAAACGTTTTCTTGAGGATCCCTCCCCATTTGAAATACTGTTGGTTGCACAATTGGATAGGCCTATAACCACGACAGGAGGAATGAGAGTATTACCTGACGCCACTTTTGATAACTGCCCTACACTTGACATTTTGGTTGTACCAGGTGGTTGGGGAACACGGAGGGAAATGAAAAACGATGCAATGCTTTCGTTTGTTGTTGCTCGTGCAGCGCAAGCTGAAACTTTGACCTCCGTATGTACAGGCTCCTTGATACTGGGAAGCGCAGGGTTACTTGATGGGTTACGAGCTACTACGCACTGGGGTGCGCTCGGATTGATGCAGGAACTTTTCCCAAAGATTCTGGTTGATTCAGAGTCGCACGTGATGGAACAAGGCCAGATTATCACGTCTGCTGGCGTTTCAGCTGGTATAGACATGGCTTTAACAGTAGTGAAGCGATACTACGGTGAAACCATTGCTCGCGCAACAGCACGCAACATGGAATATCCCTTTCCAGAATCGAATGCACGACGGATCAATATGTCTGATCATTGACTTGAGTAGATGCTGCTGTAGCTTAATTGAATTCTGTTCAGTAATTCCTTCTAGCTCATTTTCGCCGCTCCATTTTTTCTGATTGATTTAGAGCAGCCCATTCCATAGAGCTGGTTTCAAAAATACCATGTGACTGATATTTCTAGCGCATTAAATAAGTAATTGTACTTTAGGATGTTTTCTCGTATGAGCCCCATTGGAGGTGATCCAATGAGGCGTCGAACCGAACTGTTAAGTGATGCGCAGTGGAAGAAGATACCTTTGTTACCCAGAGTGGAGATTCTTCGCAAGAAAGGTCGTCCTCGCATTGATGACCGCATGGAGGTGGTGCGAATCTTACGGGTGTTACGAAAAGGGGCAAGATGGATTGCCAGAAAGGTATCCGAGTCCCTCGACGGAAGTATTTCAGACCACGAGAATGTATAATATGAAAGAACCGTCCTTACCGTTGCAGAAGTGGTTTGGGGTGACGAGCTTTGAACTTGGATAGTGAAAATGTGGGCGCAAAAAATTTTTGAAAAATGTAAAACCAGCTCAAGAATCCAGGAACAGGGCAAGAGCTACGGTGTGAGATTTGAGGTTGTTAGAAATGTCGATTTCTACAATCTTGATGCGATTATCTCGGTGGGGTACCGGGGCAATTCGGTTCGGGCGTTTTTACAACAGGGGCACTTATGAAAGATATTGAGAATCCATACACAAACTCCGCATGTTTCTTCTGCAGTCCGAATAATCCGGTCGGGCTTAAACTGACATTCCAGGAAACTGAAACCGAACCAAACGAGTTGGTCTGCGAGTGGTTCCCGCCCGCAACCTACAAGAGTTTTGGAAAGGTCTTGCATGGCGGAATCCAGAGCGGTCTTTTTGACGAGATAATGGGTTGGACTACCCTGCACATTACTAAGAAGGTCGCAGTGACTTCGGGAATACAGGTAGAATTTTTGAAGCCGCTTTATGTTGAGCAGCAAATCGAAGTCCGATGCCGGATTGATTCAACAAATGGTTCGAGAATTAATCTGACGGCAGAAATCAGGAACAGCAAACATGAGATTTGCTCGCGAGCCACTGGAACATATGTCTTAATGGACCCCGAAAAATTCAAACTAGCGGTTCAAGAATAGGCTATTCCTGTTTGGCGGCTGCACAAAGTCCGTCTATGATTTTGGCAATAGAATTTGTTCGGCAATCTTGATTGCATTGGCGCTTAGCCCTCGACTAGTTCGATATTGAGACATGGTCAAGTTAAAAACATCGGAAAAGGTGGCGTAGGATATGGCGTTCAAAGGTGACTACGGGAGAAGGCTAAAGGCTACGCCCTTCGATTTTCTCCCGTAGTTCGAAAAGCGCACAATTCATTATGGAAACGGATTCTCAGACAATTCTAATTCTTCTATTCCTGTTTGGACTATTGGTTTTTCTCGTAGTGAAACTCAATCTGGCGATGAAGACAGGACAGATATCCGATCCTCCTACCCTATTTCTTAGAATTGTTAAGGTTGAAGAACGGCCACAGGAATTTAAGTTCGAAATGATACTATTATGGACTCTTGTCTGTCTGATAGCCTTGATGTTCTCGTTGCTATTACTACAAACGATTGGAATCAATTTGCATCCTGAATGATGGCGTCTAGCCTAATTGGGCACGAGTATCTGACTGATGTATTTTGCATGTTACCCAATTAAAATTAGGACGCTATTGGAAGAAATCCTGGTTCGGCATTTTTCTCTTGAGCCTGATGTAGATTATACTAACGACAAGACCTCCAATACCCAGCAATATGCCAAGAACAGCGACAAGAACGGATTCGCCGTTGCCAGGATTCCCGGATACGTCGATAAGCATCCACGCCGACACAATAGACATACCTGCGGACAATAATGCTATGACGTAGTAATAAAACATGCTTCTTAGAGCAGCGGTCCGTTTTTGAATTTCCCCGCAAGGTAGGTGGATTGCTGTATCCAGATCTTCTTCAACAAAAGGTTCGAGGTTCCTTGTAACCTTTTTTGCCCATCGGACGTAGGATAATATAATTGGAAATAGGCACGTCGAGATCACAACACAGACTGAAAACAGTGTTACTTCCCAGAGATGGAAATATTTTAATAAAATCATGCAAAAAATGGGTCCCAGAAACATCCCCACCGGAACTATGGTAATCTTCCACAGAATCATTCTTCGGCGAATCGTATGAAATATTTTGTCCGAAGGCACAATGTGAGCAACCCCGGTAAGCCAGGGGAAAAAAATGCCACGGCCGTCCGGCAGGCGAATCGTACCCCATGCGCCTACTCGCCAAAAGTTTAAAATAAATTTAGTCACCTTGCCCATTACTCACCTCATTGTCGTGTTCCGGAAAATTTGACCTAAGGAAATTCTCGTTGAAATCTGCCACGATCCGATCGACCACTTCCCTGATGTCTTTAGGTATCGCCGCTTTTCTACTCATGTTCGTGAACCTCCATTGGGATCGATAAGACGTCCTTAACACACAATACAGAATATGCCATAATCTGATAAGTTCCTGAATGAGTGGCGTTCAAGATCACGTGGTCAAATGTTAGCCCTGACATGCCCAGTGACAAAATATACAGCAAAGTTGAGGAATTCCGTGCCACTTTTCAAAATCAATATGGCTCTCTCGACTGTTTTGACCTGATTGGACACGACTTCAACATGGAGACAGAGCGCCAAAGATGGAAGAAAACAGGGCTGGAAACAAAATGTAAGGAGTTCACCGCCGTCTCGGCGACAATTGTAATCGAGATTGTGGCTAACGAGAAGGTCGATAGCTGATATATGGTTGCCGGCAAATTCTAGACATGGACACGAAAAAGGGCTCGGATTGGTCGGCGTTGTGAACATTCATTTAAAGAGGAAGCATGATCAGGCAGGTTGAATATTTCGAGAGGCCCGGCCGGGAAAACACGTCCCGGTGTTTGCAAATTGTTTCGGAGCTTTGGAAAGAAGGGTTCTCGCATCTCGTGGTGGCGACCACTGCGGGAGAGACAGGCTTGTTGTTCGCCAGGAAATTTGAAGGCAGGGCGGTCAATATGGTTGCGGTTACCCACAACGTTGGCTATGCGGGTCCAAATCAGGATGAGTGCTCTTCTGAAGCGAGGCAAGAGTTGACCCGTCTTGGTGTCAAGATCTTCACTGGGACCATTCTCACGCGAGGAATAGAAGCTTCTTTCATGAAAAAACATCAGGGCGTCTATCCAGGATACATCGTCGCCCAAACGCCCAGACTCCTCGGCCAGGGCATAAAGGTTTGCGTTGAAATCGTGGTGGAAGCCTGTGACGCAGGCCTGATACCAGAAGGGGAAGATATTATTGCTGTCGCCGGAACCGGAAAAGGAGCGGACACTGTGGCCATAGTCCAGGCACATCCATCAGACCGATTTCTTGACGTTCGCATCAGGCAAATTCTTGCCAAACCCTTGTGACGCTGTGGCGTCTGACCCGGAATTAAGGAGTTTCTTAACGTTCGCAGATCCATTGGCCTCATTCAAGACATCGATCGAAGATTATCTTTCGCCGGCTGTTTTATGCGACAAGCCCGTTCAGATTTCAAAAGCCAAAGCGGTTATTCGGCGTTACTCCAAGGCAGCGGGAGATTTGACCGGCGAGGCTGAACTCAAGATTTTTTTGTGGAGTGCGGTAATCGTTACACACCGGATTATCAACTGCCCGTTCACTCTGCAAGCCCAAAACGAAACCGTGTTGCGTTGTATGCTCCGACCCAAAAAGAAAAACCCCAGCGGGGGGGATGCCGGGGCTAAGGTTCTCATCCTGTAGGGAGAGGCGCCTAAGGGCGATTAAAGAATGTAAAGCTTCTACAGTCCTGAAATAATTTATTCCGAAGAATGCCATTGAGGATGCTTACCTCATATTCCGGTCAAAGAATATCGAGGTAGCAGGAAATACACGCACTTCAAGAATGTCAGGAGTCACTTGGCTGTGGCGGTTACATCCTTTATTGACTGGGGATCGCCGTACATCTGTATAAATTTTACCTTGTCAGATGAAAAATCCAACTTGCCAAGATCAATCTTTCGCAAATCCTGATTCTCGTACGTCTGGAAGTAGAAAACCTTGTTCGTAAGGTCTCTGAAGGAAGCCCACTGGGTGGTTTCGTTCACGGTAACCTTGCCTTCTGGTGACCTGTCTACGGCCATACCTCTTACAATGTTGAATGCGTTGACTATGTGCTGACAGAGATTGAGCCCTTTGTCCGCATTGTCGGCCTGGTTTGCGAAATACGTAGTTACGCCCAGACGGATAAAGCGACTTGGAGGAGTGAGATCGCCCGGTAGTCCAACCATCCCTGCGCCATGGCCGGTTGGGATCAATTTGATTCCAGACATATCCCGGGGATTGGGATTTTGGTCATTCATGCCAATGAATTGCCGCAGGTGTTTAATGTGCCACGGGAAATCCGGAGCGTTAGTCAAAATACCCAAAGGATTGTCGTAAAGCTGCATTGCGCCTTTTTCATCGAACTCAATGACAAGACTTTTTCCGCTGGCGTCATATACGATTATGTGACCTGGAGGAGCCGCTCCCAGCGCAGGAACAACATAACTGAATATAATTACCTCTTTTATGGCGGTTTTCAGCTCGTCAATCGTACCGAAGTTACCAAGTATCCACGCTCCTGTCATGTTCTCAGCCAAGGCTCGGGCCTCCTGGCCAGGAGGCACACTCTGGTATTTGA
>JAZDKD010000570.1:0-4744 GCA_043803345.1 Pseudomonadota bacterium | reverse complement strand
CGACCCTTAAACCCAAAGGCGCCATTGCTCGAAGTATCAGGGGAAAAGACATCTCGATGATTTTTCAGGAACCCATGAATTCATTCAGTCCAGTTCACACAATTGGTTCCCAGATAATTGAAGCCCTTACCCTGCATTCGGATGTTTCACACGCAGAGGCAAGTAACAGAGCCGTAGAGATGCTAAAAAGGGTTGGCATTCCCCAGCCTGAAAAAAGGGTAGCGGCATATCCTCATCAATTGTCCGGTGGGATGCGGCAAAGGGCCATGATTGCCATGGCGCTCATATGTAATCCCCGTATTTTGATTGCCGATGAACCGACCACAGCGTTGGATGTCACTATTCAGGCACAGATTCTAGCTTTACTCAAAGACTTGCAGGACGAATTTGGCATGGCGATTCTATTCATTTCGCACAACCTCGGGGTAATATCGGACATAAGTGACGATGTGCTGGTCGTGTATTTTGGTAGAGTGATGGAGCAGGCTCCAGTTGACGTAATATTCAGAAATCCCCTGCATCCTTACACACAGGCTCTTCTCAGATCAGTCCCGGGTATAGACACCCCAGTTAGAACAGAACTCGCCACTATTGAAGGCACACTGCCGGACCCACTAACATACATCGTTGGATGTCCGTTCTACGGTAGGTGCATGGAATGCGGAGGCGCTATCATATGCCGAGACAACCCGTACGAACTTACCCTGGTTGATGATAGGCATTTTGTAGCCTGCCCGCGTATGTGCGTCAGCATGTGAGGTAATCTCTTGAGCAAAACTCGCCCCCTACTTGAAATAAAAAACCTTAAGAAACATTTTCCCATCTACAAGGGGGTGTTCCGAAAAGTTGTGGGGCATGTCAAAGCTGTTGACGGGATAAGTTTTTCTATTGAACCAGGTGAGACAGTGGGGCTGGTGGGCGAGTCAGGCTGTGGAAAAACCACGGTCGGCCGGATGATCATGGGAGCGTACCGGCCAACAGGAGGAGAGATATGGTTCCGACCTCAGGAGGATGGCGAAAGAATAAACCTTGCGGCATTGACCTCTTCGGAGATGAAGCCCTACCGGCGATATGCTCAAATGATTTTTCAGGACCCGTTTGCGTCTCTGGATCCCAGGATGACAGTTCGCGAGATTCTCGCTGAACCTCTCGTCGTCAATAAATTAGCCAAAGGCGCAGAGCTAGAAGGGCGTGTGAGGGAACTGATCGAAATGGTCGGCCTCCAGGTCCAGCATCTGAACAGATATCCTCACGCATTTTCTGGAGGCCAAAGACAAAGAATCAGTGTGGCAAGGGCTATGGCTTTGTTTCCTAAGCTACTAGTCGCTGACGAACCCACCTCTGCGCTGGATGTTTCCGTTCAGGCCCAGATAGTGAATCTTTGCCTTGAAATCCAGCAACGGATGGGCATAGCCTATCTTTTTATATCTCACGACCTGGGCCTGGTAAGGCATATCAGCAAAAAAATAGTGCTGATGTATGTGGGACTAGTTGTGGAATACGCCCCCGCCGAGAATATGTTCAGGCGACCCATGCACCCCTACACCGAAGCTCTTATGTCTAACGTGCCAAGCATACGGCCCGAATTAATGGGCAGGAAAATAATACTGAAAGGCGATCCCGCTGACCCAATAAATCCGCCTCCCGGATGCGCATTTCATCCCAGGTGTCTCTATGCGGAAGAGCGATGTTCCATAGACTATCCACCTCTGAGAAAAATTGGCCCAGACCACTTTGTGGCCTGCCACTTTGCCGAAAAGCTTAATCTGCGGGGTTGCGACGCTTTGGGTTGTGTGATCTAATCAGGACAAATGACACAGATGGAATTCATAGATTGTCATTTGTTTCAAGAAATGGCCGGGTACCATATTGCGAGACTATCAGGACTCCAATCAAAAAATGACACATCATATTAAACGTATACTGGTTTATACTCATAATTCGATAGGAGTGGGACACGCATTTAGGACCTCAGCGGTTATAACCGGGATAAAGAAGTGGCGGCCGGATATAGATTTCTTAGTTATTTCAGGCACATCTGTTCCTCAGGTTTTCTTCAGGGAAGACATAGAAGTAATTAAGCTTCCCTCAGTAAAACTCGATATAGATAGAGCGGACAATCAACTCTCATCCAGATATCTTTGCGGGTTTGAACTGGAAAGAATTTTTGACTTTCGTCAGCGTCTTATCCTTGCCAGTTTTGATTTTCTCCAACCTGACGCACTGATCATAGAACACAACATGACGGGTCAGATGAGCGAACTCATTCCCCTGCTCATGAAAAAATGGATGAGGAAAGGTGGTCCTGTGGATTTTGCATTGGCCCACATTTCCAGAGGTATAATGAAATGGGTGCCTCTACTGGAGATTCCATATCAAAATCCCCGACACAGGTCTGAATCGATAAACATAGGATCACTTTACGATTTTATGTATGTTCTCGAAGAAAGAAACGTGATTGACATAAACAAGGAATTTCTTGGGAATGATCCTGAACTGGAAAAGAAAATTCATTATCTCGGCAAAATAACCAATAAAACACTTGACGAACTGCCGAATAGGACAGAGGCGTTGGAAAAACTCGGACTACCGGACAAACCTCTAATCGTGGTGTCTATGGGACGAAGCGGTCGGGTCAAGGAACTTTCTTTTCGAATACTGGACTTTATCAACAAATTTGATTTGAAATCAATTTACCAGGTAGTGATTGTGCTGGATACCTACCTTGACCATAAAGCAGGGGAAACCCTGCGCAACCACCCGTCATCGTCAGGTGTCCGCTTTCTAGGTTTTACTATGGACCTTGTTGATCTTTTTAACCATGCTGATCTGGTGATTTCGAGAGCCGGTTATAACACTGTCAATGAAATTCTGTTAACCGGAGTTAAATCGGTTTTAATTCCAGAGAGTCATGGCTCCGGAGAACAGGAACAACGGGCGATGAGCATTCGGGCGGGCAATGTCATGGTGTTGAACGAGGACGATGCGCTAGAAAACGACTTTGGCCCCGCCATTTTAGACTTCATGGAAAATAAATCGAGAGCCACTCCGGAGTTTCTGGACAAATATTCAATTGGCCGTCGAATAATTGAAGATTTAGAAAACTGGCGGCCGATTTCTCGAGAATGCTTTTGACGTTAACGACACTTGGACCGGATTTTTTAAGGGTAAATTCCTCGGATCAGAATAGCGTCTGATATCCTCTGAATCGCAAGAATCTGCGCGGCTTCTCTAGTTGAAACCCTATATTGCTGAACGGTTTCCGACACGCTTTCAAATGCCTTCGACATTAGATATTGGAGTTTTCTGTTAATCTCGTCGACAGGCCAGAAAAATGACTGAAGGTCCTGGACCCATTCGAGATAGCTTACGGTGACTCCCCCTGCGTTGCAAAGCACGTCGGGAATGATGAAAACGCCCTTATCTTTTAGAATGTCATCGGCCTCGGGAGTTGTTGGCCCGTTTGCGCCCTCTGCGAGAATCTTGGCCTTTATTCTGTCAGCGTTGGACGACGTTATTTGATTTTCAACGGCGGCGGCTATCAGAACGTCACAGTCCAAGGTCAGCAGTTCTTCATTCGAGATTGAATCAGCGTCTTCAAAACTTGTTACACACCCACCATGTTCAAGATGTCGCGTGACTTTCAGGGGGTCGATTCCGTCTGATCTATAGAGGCCACCCTGGGAACAGCTTATGGCTGTCACCTTCATGCCAAGTTCATGAACCATCCTAGCCGCCACCGATCCTACATTCCCAAATCCCTGGATAGCGACGGAGGCTTTTTCAGGCTTTATACCCGTTATTTTCAGGGCCTCAAGTATGCAAAAACCAACCCCACGTCCTGTGGCTTCCGTCCTTCCGAGTGATCCCCCTATTTCAACAGGTTTTCCTGTAACTACGGCGGGGACGGAAAATCCCCGATGCATGGAATAGGTGTCCATGATCCAGGCCATGACTTGAGGATTTGTGCCTACATCGGGAGCCGGGATGTCACTCTCAGGGCCCATCAGCACACCAATCTCCGTCGCGTATCTCCGTGTAAGCCTCTCAAGCTCCCTATGTGAGAGTTGCTTCGGATTAACCACCACACCGCCCTTTGCCCCTCCATAGGGTAAATTCATCAGGGCGCATTTCCATGACATCCACATAGCGAGGGCCCGAACTTCATTGAGCGTAACGTCCGCGGAATACCTTATCCCACCCTTTGTCGGGCCTTTGACAACTGAATGATGAACCCGATAACCTCGAAACATTTGAATTTGCCCTGTGTCCAGCATCACAGGAAAATTCACTGTTAGTTCCCTTTTGGGACAACGGAGCATATCGATAACGCCCCGTTTCAAGTCTAGATGTGAAACAGCCCTGTCAAATTGCAATAGAGCGTTGGCGTACGGATTATCTTCTGTTCTGCCGGCGGAAGATCTGGCGGCATTTCCGTCAGCGCATGGCGAACCTGAAATTTGAATTATCTCAGGGCTTGTTTCCTGAGCCATTGGAATTCCCTTCACAAAAAATGTGATCACAAGGTCAGCTTGCAATAACAAGCAAGTTTTCAAAAATTATGACTACGCTTAGCAGATTCTTGGGAGAAGCTCTCCCGATGGTTCCGCAAGAATCCTTGATCCACCGATTCGAGTTTTTATAACCACACGAGATTTTTTCTCTGGGGTTATTGAGCCGATGAAGCAAGCTCCTGAGGCCCCGGCGCACCCCTTGAGTATGTCCATAGCCTGATCCTGTTTTC
>JAZDKD010000569.1:0-3152 GCA_043803345.1 Pseudomonadota bacterium | reverse complement strand
GTCGATTTCCTGCTGGCTCGGGGGGCGAACCTTATCGCCGTCGAGGCAAAGTCCGGCAACGCGTTCCGGGATGACTGGTGCAAGGGACTGCGCGCGGTGGCGAAGCTCGAAGGGCTCAAGCGTCGCATTGTCGTTTACCCTAAGGGACCGGTCATGAAAACCCGGGACGGCATTGACGCGATGTCCTTCCAGCGCTTTGCCGAAGAGCTGGCCTCCGATGACTTATGGAAATAGGGTCAGCGGAGCGTAATCCTCCTAAATGTCTAAGCGTTTTAGCGCGTTGCGGCATTAAGCTGACGCACCCTACATTCTTCGGACCTGAACCGGCAAGTGATATGGTGATGTAGTCCCTTGATTTTACCGAAAGCTTTTGGTGATAACTGATTGTAACGTGCGGTTTTAGGAGGGCGAATACACTGGTTGCACTTTATTTCCTTTCTGGGGGAAGGGAGAAAGAATCCGAAGACGGGAGGTCTCTATGCCGGTAAAGCCGACGGAACGTGAAGAAGAGTATTTTGTGCGTATCGAACAGGAGCTGAAACAACAGAGAGAGGAACAGAGGAAGAAACAGGCATCCAAAGAAGAAAGAGAGAAACTGAGAGAACTGCACTTTATGAAATGTCCGAAGTGCGGGGTAGATCTTATTGAAATCGATTTCAAGGGCATAAAGATAGATGAATGCTCATCCTGTAGAGGAATGTGGCTTGATGCGGGCGAGTTCGACGCCTTGGCAAAGATCGAGAAACCTGTCCTTGAAAGGCTTTTCAACGTGTTCAAGAAATAGAAAGCACCGGTTGCTTCCGGTGAGCCTCAGCACATGATTACTGCTACCTCGATTGTGGTGACCTGCACAAAGGTCTTGCCCGCGTGAGCTGAAATGGTTACGGGATGAATTACACGATGAAAGATGCAAGTGGAGGACGGATGTATTCTGCTTCTGGGGGGCCGGCATCCTTCCTGAAAGAAGAACTATCAATACAGTTTATGCCGGTTTCGATGTTGAAATCAACGAAGTAAATGAGCACCTTCTTCAAAAGTACCTCCCCCCCGCAATATGTTGATGCTCCTCCAAATATTGAGACAAACGAATCGTTTCATACTTTTCTACTGTCCACTCCGCTTCAGCTAATCGAATGTTATTAAAGTACAAATCAAAATTTGTGATTTTCCTTTGGCTATTGGCAAGCCATTTGCACTCTGCAAAGCAATTCCATGTCAATGGAGGTTAGCATGCCTTAACATACTAATCCGTATTTAGTGGCATCACCATGAAAGATGATTGACTATAATGATAAATTGGAATATAAAGGGGCAGGTTTTCAGCCACAACCGCTTCGCTTACTACACTAAGGAGTTCGGGGAATCACTAATATTATTGAAATTTCTTAAAAAATTCAGCCTCAGTCAAAAATAAATCCATTAAAAGCCTCTGGAGTATGTATAAGGAAAGGAGGAGTGTGATGGCTGTCAAAACAGTAGTTACTGATAATAAAGGGATGATCTATGTGCTTTGTCCCTTCTGCGGCGATAGCAGCATGAAGCTGGCAAAGCTGTTTCCGATTCACCAGCCGGTGAGTATAGCCTGTTCATGCGGCAATACACACGAGTTGCAGATCGAAGTCAGAAAAGATTTCCGGAAAGAAACAAACCTCGACGGTTTCTATGTGAAACAGGATTCCCCGGACGATTTCGAAAATATGACGGTCACTGATCTTTCGCTCGACGGTTGCTCTTTGCGTGTCTACGATAAACATGCGCTCCAGCCCGGCGATTCGATTAAAGTGCTCTTCAAGATGGACAACGCCAAGCGCACCAAGATTGAAAGATATGCAACGGTCCTCCGGATCCTCGGAAATACAATAGGCTGTCGGTTGAGCAGAGATGTATTTGATCCTGAACTCGGTTTCTATGTGAAGGATTTCAAGGTACCAGCGCGGCGGGAATAGCTGGAAAGGTGGAGTTTTTGACCGTCGGCGCAATTTACGGGATGAAAGATGGAGACGGAGGCCACGATACCTGAACATACTAATCCGCACAGCTTGCTATCCGTTATTCATTGATAATGGATCATTTTCTCAAAGGAGATTTACATACATCATGAAAAACAAGTTATTCACGACAACCCTGGTGCTTTCCATATTCTTGATTTTCGGACCAGTAGCCCTTGCCGAAGTCAAGACCTTGGAAATGAAGCCGAACGATGCAACGGCCTATTATAACCTGGGGGTCGCAAACAGCAGCCTTGGCGACTACAAGAATGCGATACAGAATTTCGACAAGGCCATTGAAATAAACCCCCTATACACATCGGCTTATTATTACCGGGGGATGCTCTACGGCAAACTCGGTGATCATCATCGGGCAATCGAGAATTTCAGCAAGACGATTGAGCTTCAACCGAACGATCCGCAGGCCTATAGCAACCGGGGGAATGCATACGGGAGGCTCGGCGATCATGATCGAGCGATACAGGATTTTAACAAGGCCATCTCAATAGATCCCAAGGATTCCAGCGCCTATCATAACCGGGGGGTAACCTACATCAGGCTCCGAAAATACAATCAGGCCATTCAGGACTATGATCGGGTCATCGAGATTGATCCGAAAGATGCTCGTGCCTATTCTAACCGTGGACTTGCCTACAACAGACTCGGCAAATACAATCAAGCCATTCAGGACTATGATCGGGTCATCGAGATTGATCCGAAAGATGCACTAGCCTATCATAACCGAGGACAGGCACATCGCACGCTGGGCGACTACAATCGAGCGATCCAAGATTTTAACAAAGCCATAGAGGTGGATCCGAAATATGCGGAGTCATATTATGATCGAGCGCTTGTCTATACGGTCCGCAGCAAAGAGATCAACGACTACAACCAGGCAATAGAGGATATGAAAGTGGCGGCCAAATCAGGTTCTAAACCCGCGCAGGTTTTCTTAAAGGGGAAGGGGCTTGAATGGTGACGCAAAGAAGGCAGTAAAAGACCGCCATTGAGGAATATGCTTGAATTCGAACAGAAATAACTGATAATATCACAAAAACGGCCATGATGGGTCATGTGTAAATTGATTTGTTTACAGAGCAAAGGAAATGACTCTCTTTAAATGTCCGGAATGCGGTTATCCCGTAGTCTCCACGGAGGCGAAGT
>JAZDKD010000568.1:0-2350 GCA_043803345.1 Pseudomonadota bacterium | reverse complement strand
AAGCCATTAGGCAATTGAGGGTTGATTTGGGTCCCCAAAACGTTTTGTATGTTCACCTCACGCTTCTTCCTTTTGTTAAAGCCTCAGGAGAAGTCAAAACAAAACCAACTCAACACAGCGTCAAGGCTCTGAGAGAAGTTGGAATTCAACCGGACATTTTGATTTGCAGAACCGAGAAAAAGATTACCAGAGATATAAAGGAAAAAATAGCTCTCTTTTGTAATGTTAGACCTGAAGAGGTTATCGCGGCTGAAGATGTAAGTTGCATTTATGAGGTTCTATTGAATTTCCATTACGAGGGCCTTGATCAAAAGGTCGTCGAACTGCTCAATATTTGGACTAGAGCCCCTAGGCTTGATGAATGGAGATCCTTCATAGAAGCAGTAAAATCTACTGACCTTTCAATCACCATCGGAATAGTGGGAAAATATGTTGATCTTCATGAATCTTATAAAAGTCTCAATGAGGCCTTGTTTGCGGCAGGAGTTATAAACAAGGCCAAGGTCAATTTGAAATTCATCGATTCTGAACTCCTGACCAGTGAAACCATGGCTCAGGAATTTGCGGATGTGGACGGAATATTAGTGCCTGGAGGTTTTGGTTCCAGGGGAATCGAGGGGAAAATCAAAGCCGTCAAGTTTGCACGAGAAAACAAAATTCCTTTTTTCGGAATTTGTCTCGGAATGCAAATGGCGGTTGTCGAATTCGCTAGAAACGTGTGTGGGCTTGACGGCGCGAATTCAACCGAATTCGATCCTGAAACATCTTATCCGGTTATTCACTTAATGGATGAACAGCGTTCGATCACGGACAAGGGTGGCACTATGCGTTTGGGAGCTTATGAATGTGTTATTCCTGAGGATTCAGAATGCCGCAAAATTTATGGAGCTACCAGAATTAGTGAGCGTCACAGACATCGGTACGAATTTAATCCTGAATTTAGAAAAGGCCTCGAAGAAAAAGGACTCAGGGCCGGAGGAATTTCTCCCGATGGAAAGCTCATTGAAATAGTAGAATACTCTGATCATCCATGGTTTATAGGATGCCAATTTCACCCAGAGTTTAAATCAAAACCTATGGATTCCCATCCATTGTTCGCTTCTTATATTAAAGCCTGTATCAAATACAAGATTCAGCAAGAGCGGAAAAGTCGACTCGAAAAGTAAGTTGTTAATGGATGTAAATAGAGTAGGCGCTATGAAAACCTATGGAGGCTTGATCATTCAACTATGAATGTATCAAACTTCCATTTTTTTAGAAAGGTGAACTGTGTCTTTTTGGAGTTTTAAAGCCATGTCAGTTGCAAAAGGTAAAGAAATACCGGTAGGGAAATATGACCTATCCAATCCAGAAACTCTATTCTTTATTGCAGGACCCTGTGTCATTGAAAATCGGGAATTGACAATGGAGGTAGCAACCGAAATCGCTAGAATCAGTAGTGCGCATCAAATTCCTATACTGTTCAAATCATCCTTTGACAAGGCCAACCGCACATCCATCAATTCTTTCATGGGACCTGGAATAAAAAAAGGGCTGGAGATTCTTTCAGAGATTAAATCAAGGACTGGCCTACCATTGGTATCAGACATCCATTCTGTGGAACACGCGCAGCAGGCAAGGGAAACGTTGGATGTTATTCAAATACCAGCGTTTCTAAGCCGCCAGACTGACCTGTTGATAGCGGCCGGCCTCACAGAAAGAACGGTTAACATAAAGAAGGGACAGTTTCAGGCTCCGCAGGACATGCGGCATGCCGTTGACAAGATCTTGTCAACCGGAAATTCGAAGATTCTGCTCACTGAACGAGGCACGAGCTTTGGATACAATGATTTAGTAGCGGACATGAGATCGATCAATAGAATGAAATCATTAGGTTTCCCTATAATATTTGATGCAACTCACTCAGCGCAATTTCCTAGCGCAGGGACTGGAAAATCTGGAGGAGACAGATCTCTTGCACCTATTTTGGCTCGCTCTGCGGTAGGAGCGGGGGCAAACGGTATATTTATTGAGACCCACCCGGATCCCGACAGGGCGCTGTGTGACGGGCCCAATTCGTTAGTTCTACGGGATCTGGAAAAACTTTTATTGAATCTAGTGCAAATTCACCGACTGATCCCGATGGACAAGCCTCAAGCCATAAACAAGCTCAGCGTCGAATCTGGAATTCTATCTACCCCTTCCGACAGCCTAGCTGATCGTCTTAAGAGGATAAAATTGATAATTTTTGATGTTGATGGAGTGTTAACGGATGGACGAATTGTTTTTTGTGGCAATGAAATGGAGATTAAGTCTTTTCATGTTAGGGATGGACATGGAATCAAACTCGCAATCAGGAGTGGGTTGGATG
>JAZDKD010000567.1:0-4969 GCA_043803345.1 Pseudomonadota bacterium | reverse complement strand
CATTGTACACGGATTTTCTTCTCGAACACGGGACAAAACATGAACCGGGCCATTTGCTGGATACCGGCGGCCGCATTATCGGCAGACACAGGGGAATGATCTTTTACACCGTTGGTCAGCGAAAAGGGCTGGGAATATGCGGCCCGGAACCTTCTTACGTCATTGAAATCAACGCCGAAAACAACACTGTTACGGTGGGAGGAAAGAATTTAACTTTCGTTTCACGCGTTTTGATAAACAATGTGACTTTTATTGTCCGAGAAAGGGCTTGGGTAGGCGATGAATTCATGGTTAAAGTCAGATCAACATCGAGAGAAGTTCCCTGCACAATAGAAGAAACCCGAATAGACGGTCTTGTTATAGCTTTTAGAACTCCTCAATCCAGTGTGGCCCCTGGTCAGGCGGCCGTACTTTATCATGGCGATGAGGTTGTTGGAGGAGGCTGGATTGAACGCAGCCTGGAATGAATGCTCGCCCCGTTTGGCCTGCGGACAAGTAATGTAGTCTAATGGAGGTAATCCTGATCGAAGATTTGACCGACAAAGAAAAAAAACTTCAAAAGTTGATCACGGATCTTGCAGCGGACAAAAATGTCTTTGTAGCATTTTCAGGCGGTGTGGATTCAAGTCTTTTGCTTCTGGAAACAGTAAATTCGATTGGTCACGAACGAACTGCCGCTATCACGGCGGTTTCGCCAACATCGCCTTCCGGTCAACTTGTGGAAGCGGAAAACTTTGCGGATGCCCTGCATGTGAGGCTTATCAGACTTGAGACACAGGAATGTCAGGATCCGGAATTTTCCGGCAACAGCAGAGACCGTTGCTATTGCTGTAAGCTTATACGTTACAAGGCGATCAAACGACTACTGATGGAACAATCTCAATCTGCTGTCATTTTCGATGGTTCCCATTCTGATGATGACCCATCGGACAGACCCGGCTTCAAGGCCCTGGTCGAACTTGGGATTTACACGCCTCTCCGGGCTGCTGGTCTGGGGAAAGATGATATAAGGGCCCTGTTGACAATTTCCGGTTTTCATAAGTTGGCTGCCAAGCCAGCGCAACCGTGCCTTGCCACCAGGATACCCCACGGAACTCCCATAACCGTACAGCTTCTGGGTCAGATCAGGACCGGCGAGGATATTTTGAAACGGCTGGGGTTTGTCCAGTTTAGATTAAGGACGCACGGGACATGGGCCAGAATTGTCCTTCAAAGAGATGAGTTTGAAAAGATACTGTCTGACCCTGAAATTAGAAGGGTCATCGTTTCGGAACTTAAAAAGATTGGATATGAAACCATATTGCTGGATTTGGAAGCATACGGAGAAACCGGCTAGTAGTGTAGAATAAGGAAAAGCCCGAACGAATCGTCCGGGCTAGAGGATTTACCTTAACATTTCCAAAGTGATCAGCTTCTCGGGCCGAATCCCATTCCGCCGCCTTTGCCCTGACGGAAACCACCCATACCACCAGGTCCTCCGTGGCCACAAAAGCCCCTTCCTAATCCTGTCACGCCTAATTTTTCACGCTGCTCCGGAGTCAACAGTGAACGGATCTTCGTGCCGAAGGCCCTACGATCATTTCTAATCTGGTCCTGGAGCGCCCAGATTTCCTCTTTCTTTTTCTGGATGGTCGATTCATCCTGAGGATTCTTGGCTGCAAAATCCATCAAGTCAATTCTTTTCAGCGCCTTTTGTGATCTTAAGACTTCGGTTTTCTTAAGGAAGTCGGTTTTTTCAGCGTTGATTTTGTCCTGCTGATCCTTGGTTAGATTATCAATTTTAGCCAGCCCAGCGCCACCACCCATGCCCATGGCTCCACCGAGACCGGGACCCGCTCCATACGGTCCAGCGGCGAAAACGCTTGACGCTACCAGCAATGACAGTGCAGTAATTAATCCAAGGGCCATCTTTGATTTTCTCATTTGATCAATTTCTCCTTTTTTGTTTTTGATGACGATCATTATTTCATCCTCTTGATTATTAATTACCGCTCGGTTCGAAAAATCCCGCGAAAAAAATTTGTAAAATTCGTCCCAAGAACCACAAAAGCGGACTTTTTAGTCCGCTTTCCCATACTATATAATCACATCTCCGGGCCATTTCGAGGCCCACCCTCAGGGGAGCGGCGCCCTGGTCTGCCTCTTTTGTCAAAACCGTTTCCAGGGCCCCTCATTCTACAGGTACGATTCTTGAGAAAATCCAGGAAGGCCTCTCTTTTTTCAGGTGGTAATGAAGCCATGGTCTGGCTTACACGAGTGAATGTCTTAAGTTCCAGCGCGGCCCTAAGATTTATCATTTCCTGAATAGCGGCCTCCGCTGGTTTGAGATCTCCGGGATTGGCGGCGATAAGATCCAAAACCTCTGCCCTCTTTGAATTAAGTTCCTTTCTAGCTGCCATAATTGCCTGTCTTGTTTCATGCCACGCGCCTGAAATATTTTTCACGTCCTGGCTTGAAAGAGCCGGGCATGCTCTCAATATGTCGTTGTTCCGCGTGTCCGGTTTGAACCACCAATGCCTGACCACAACAATCCCGACCGACAAGTTTATAAGTAGTGAAAAAATTAGTAATCCAACGAAGAAGGCTTTTTTCATTGTGAATTTTCCCCCTGCCCGAAATTAACAACAATATCAGATAGGGATTCCCCATGGTCCTGAAGCAGGGTCTCCAGCCTTAGAGGGGTTTCTTCATTGTTTAGGGCTTCTGTTAATGTTTTACCGGCCATATCTCCTACCCCTATAGCCAGAATTGCTATCAAAGCCCATATTGGAACCTGTTTCAAAAAGGAAATGTTCCAGCCGAGCGTTGTTTCCTTAGGTTCGCCTGAGATTAGGGCCTTGACCTTTCCAGTCAAATGCGAGTCGGGAATAGAAATTTTAACCTTGGCCAGGGTGTTGTTCAGAGAACCGATTTGTTCATAAACCCTCATACAATCGGGACATTCCGTCAGATGAGTGAGCAAATCCCTGGCGGAGGCTTCATCTAATTCACCGTCCACCAAAAAAGAAATCCTCTTTTGGTAATCAACATGTCTCATGGTCTGTCCCTCCATTATTATATACCTGGAATCAGCTCAGAACCCGCGGAAATCTTTTACCTTTCCATAAGTCCAATGATCTTTTTTCTCGCCCTGAAAATCAGAGATTCTACAGAGGAAATTGAAACATCCATTATTGACGCAATCTCATCATAGCTCAAATTCTCCTGGGATTTTAACAATAAGGCTGTTCTTTGCCTTTCAGGCAATTTCTTGAGGGCTTCTTCCATCATCTGAAATTCCTGTTTTATGGACAGCATTGTCTCAGCGTCCTGGAGTTCCTGAGACATAGGGTTGCATGAAAACTCAAGTTCCGGATCATTTTTATCCCTGTCTCCAAAGAAATTTAACGCCTTTCTTTTCAATGAATTTAGAATATTAACGCTCTGGTTTCTGGCAATTGTCAGCAACCAGGTCTTGAACGCCGATTTTGACTCGTCGAACATGTCCAGGTTTTTAAATGCCCGGAGAAAAGTTTCCTGCACGACATCTTCGGCTTCTTCATGGGAGCCGGTGATAGATCTCGCAACCCTGTAGACTAATGTGGTGTGACGGTCTACGAGCGCGCTGAAACAAGGCTTCGAGCCATCTTTCGAGCCTTCTACCAGTTCTGCGTCTGACAACGTTTCGAAACGTCCCATAGGATTTTACCCTGGAATAGATTCCGAGCTTGTGTCTAAAGAGATTGGGTTCATTGATCCTTTTTGTTCCGCCTTTCTTCCAGGCGTTCTTTCAATGTCTTCTCGAAACCCCTATCAGTCGGATGATAAAATTTTCTTCCCACTAGTTTCTCGGGCATATGTTCCTGGTCCACCCGCGCTCCTGGAAAATCATGAGCGTATTTGTATCCCTTCCCGTATCCAATGTTTTTCATGAAACCTGTTGGAGCGTTTCTTAGATGCATTGGCGCAGGCAATGCCCCTGATTCCCCTATTTCCTTCTTAATCGCTATGTAGGCCGCCTCCAACGCATTGGACTTGGGAGCGAGAGCGAGATATACAACTGCTTGCGCAAGGGCCAGAGCGCATTCGGGTATGCCGATAAACTGACAGGCCTGAAATGCCGCCACAGACTGCTCTAAAGCCTGTGGCGCCGCCAGCCCCACGTCTTCACTTGCGAACCTGACTAGGCGTCGTGCGACATACAAAGGATCCTCTCCCCCTTCAAGCATCCTTCCCATCCAGTACAGACCGGCGTCCGGGTCACTGTCACGAAGAGATTTGTGCAAGGCGCTTATCAGATTGAAATGCTCTTCCCCCTGTTTATCGTAAAGTAGGCTCCTCCTTTGGGCCGCTTCAAGCGCTACCGACGAGTCAATGATTTTCCGCGGGTTGGCTTCCACGAGATTAGCCGCCGCTTCGAGGATATTGAGCCCGGTTCTTGCGTCCCCATCGGCTAGAGAAACAATAAGATCCATGCATGAATCGTCAATTTCCAGCTTATATTGCCCCAGGCCGTGAGTATCGTTATTCAGGGCTCGAGTAAGGATCATCCTCAAATCTTCAGGCTTCAGTGGATCAAGAATAAAGACCCTCAATCTTGAAAGTAACGCTGAATTTACTTCAAAACTTGGGTTTTCAGTGGTTGCCCCTATTAATGTCAGGTTTCCCTTTTCAACGTGCGGAAGCAAGTAATCCTGTTGGGCCTTGTTGAATCTGTGGATTTCGTCCAAGAAAAGGATGGTTTGTATTCCCGTAAACTTCAGGTCCTGTTGCGCTTTGATCGCCACATCCCGTACATCCTTGACACCCGCGGTGACCGCTGAGAAAGAGTAAAAATTGGACTTCGACATTACTGCTATAATTTCAGCGAGCGTTGTCTTTCCAACACCGGGAGGCCCCCAGAAAAGGACTGAAGAAACCCGCCCAGCTTCGATAGCCTTTCTAAGAGACTTTCCGGGGCCAAGCAGTCTTTCCTGACCGATAAAATCAT
>JAZDKD010000566.1:0-2020 GCA_043803345.1 Pseudomonadota bacterium | reverse complement strand
ATCCAGATTAAAGAAATGATTTTCGAACGAGGCGAGTCTTATATTTATTAGCAAAAAGCGGACCAATGATAAGAGAAATTAATTTAGGCTATAACATATTGAATTTAAATTAGAAGTCGTATGTACTTTTCTCTCATAAACTAAGTATGTAGAATTTTTTCTACAGTCATCACGTTTTGTAGTACATTATGAATATAGAATTGAATCTACATGTAGACTAAATTATACACATTAAGAGACGACATTATCAAACAAAAAGTCTTTGGGGGATAACTGGGGACTCTTCTCCTGGCATGGATTCATTCTCGCTTATCCCTTGAGCAAGTCCATAAGGTCTACAAACGGGAGTTTTACAAAGGTTGTCCCAGTAATGGTGGGGCTAATTTCTCCAGGTCTAGTCCGAAACGGACAAGGATCGTAGCGGCGATGTCTGCTAGAATGCCGCCCCGACTCACTAATTTGTCGTTGGTGACTAGCCATGAATGTGGGGCATGTCCGTGGGTACGGGCATTGAGGTCGAACCCATGATCGGTTGTTACATAGATCAGCGTGGAAGCATAGAGTTTTTCCTGTTTAAGCCACGAGATAATCCTGCCAAGCCACTTGTCGCAGTCCACAGCAGCCTCGCGGTATTCCGAGCTAGCGGACCCATGGTGATGGCCGACATGGTCCGTGTCAGAGCAATGGAAGAAAGCAAGGAATCTTTTCGACTTATATTGATTTAGATATCTGAGACACAAGGGGCCGACAACATCAGAATCGCGCTGGCCGATGTCGAACACGTTGAGATGTTTTTTGGTGAGGAAGAACGGTTCCCCAATAGTCTCTGTACCGAGCACGTCATCAGCTCCCTTAGGCAGACCTTTTGGGAACCACTTGGAGGTCGCACGGAACTGTTCCGGCCTGATAGGCTCTCCCGGGCCACGACCCCCCAGGTGAGCCAGTTTTCCTGCGACGAATATCGTGGCAATGTTATCCTTTCCGAATCGGGTTTGAAGACGCTCAAAGATCGTATACCCCTCAGGGATGGGCCGGTATGTGCCAAGCCAGTTTGCGTGGACACCGGTGATATCCGCCGAAAGCCCTGTCAGTATCTCCGCATGGCCAGGCTTGGTGACAGTGGCGTGCCCGTGGACCGCTATCTCCTGAAACGAGCCTTCCTGCAATAGATGTGCGAGGCCGGGCACTTTCTTCCTTGTCAGCAGTTCCTTCACTACGGAGCGATCCAGTCCATCCCAGGAAAGGAGAATGACATTCTGGACTTCTGGTGGCTGCAGCGGAACAGAAGTAAATAGAGTCGGTCCGGGCTTGTCGACCCCGGCAACCAACCGGTCGTCCCCAAGTGTCCAAACGATGGCAAGGGCGGCTAAAATCGCACTGAACAGGATCGTTCGAGCGTATTTATTCTTACGAAAGGTCACAAAATCACTTGAATCTTTCATATTCTGCAATGCTCGAGTCCAGCGCTTCATTATATGGCATCTGGTTTCTCCGTTGCTGGGCCGCAAGACAAAATCCTTATGTTCTAAGTCGTCGTAATTGAAACAGGGATGTTGAGCTTTTTCATCTTCTTGTAAAGAGCGGTCCTGTGGATTCCCAGTAACTTCGCGGCCTTATTCTTGTTATCCTTGGCCATGCGGATGGCATGGATCAAGGCTTCTTTTTCCATATCCTCGTTGATTTCAGGAATCCCTGTGTGGGCAACAATGTGCATCCGGGAGTTTTCAACCACCTCGGTGCAGTCCTTGCCGATAACCTTCTCAGGATCGATTCCGAGAAAGGTTCCATACGTCTTACTGAAAAAGATGATCTTTCCTTCCGGATCGGTGATCATCACTCCATTGTGAATGTTGTCAAGAACGGCTTCATAGAATGAGATTTTTTCCTTCAGCCCATGAATATCATTGATCTCCATGAAATCCCCCATGGTCTCAGGAAGTTTAAGTTAATGTACCACAAACCAAAAAAATTTCAAAAATTTTTTTCTTCATGGGAAGTGGAAAGCCTGAGAAGCCAGGCT
>JAZDKD010000565.1:0-11735 GCA_043803345.1 Pseudomonadota bacterium | reverse complement strand
CTAGTGGGGCTAAACCCAAGCCTAGGTTCAAATTTAAAAGCAATGACTTCCTTATCTCCAGTGCCGTCATCCACCAGTGGAAAATTTTCTATCGTGAAAGATCTCTTTCGTATCGGCCTTGGCGTTCTTCGCCAGGGCTTTTGCCTAATAACTGCCCTCATCACTGATTCCCTCTTTTACGGCTTTACTCAACCGTAGCTCAATTAGGATGGATCGCGACTGGAACCGAAATGGCTGGGGCGCTACACAATCTCGGTTGAGAGGAAATCATTATCGTGAAACATAATCCTTATTCGTTCCTCACTGGGGATTCGCCTTTTCTGAAAACCAAACCCACGGGGATTTCCAGCGGAAGGTTTGAGACTGAAGTTCTCTTTGAATTGCATCATGAGGGAGTTATAGGACGTCCCCACGGCGGGATAGTAATGGGTTTGTGCCTCGATGCCTGGCGTCGATGCTCTGATCCTGAGTATCCGGTGGACGTCAGCTACAAATTTGGGGGGTCTGGAGTCGCCATTGGAGACACGGCCGAATTTTCAGTAGAGCATGATTTACGGGCTAATGGCCCGGCGTTAATTGCAGAAATTGTCAAGAGAGGTGAAAAGACACCTTATCTCAAGGCTCAGATTACGCATGCTGAGGCGGACTGTAATCGGAGCATACCGATGGTTCAACCTGATGGAGCAATGAGGAAGCTCCCCTATTACAGAAACTGTTTCGTTTGCGGCCACTATCGTGATGTAACGGGACTCAAAAGAAGATTTAGAGTCCATCCTCATGAGGGGGCGTCTCTTGTAACGACCACTTGGGGAGCCGAGGACGATGATCTGGACCGAGCAAAACAGTTCAGAATTTCTGACGATGAGCTGCATCCCGCTGTCATCATGTCCATATTTGATGAGAACTCTGGTTGGTCGGGGTTTTTGGCCACAAAGGGAGCAGGATTTACAGTGCGCATGAATGTAAGGTTAAATCGTCCCGTAAGCGCCACAGAACCGCTCCTGTTCATGAGTCGGCCTGCTGGAACAAGGGGTAATCCTCGGAAACCTAGATTTTATTCGGCCGAAGGCACTGTTGTCTCAATGGTCGACCCAGGCAGCCCTGAACCGGTAGCTTGGGGATGGGGTGAATGGCTGATTTTTGAAGAGTTGACCGAGCAAATTAAGAAAAATCTTCTTCCTGTAAACGATTGGGAGTGGATCTTTTCGAACAAGATCCAATTCTAGACCATTAATGTTTAATATTTCGAAACTAATCCTACACCTGTTCTTGGACAGCGAGCCTTAGGTTTGACCTCATGACAGCCAGATATTAAAAAGGTCCTGGACCATGCGAAGTTTCAGAGATTACCTTAAACAAATTGCTCTTGAAAGGAATAAATGAAGAACCATGGAAATCCGAATTCAAGATTCATACGACATGATCAAAGGAACTTTTGAGGTAGGTGTTTTTTGCTCCGAGGATGCTGAGGGCGTCGCACGTCTGTTCCGGTCAGTGCATGGCGCCGATTATCCCATCAAAATGTTCTATGATCCGGTTCAACTCATCAAAGCAAATCAGCAAGGAGACTATTACAGCATCGTTGCAAGGTCCTTGGACAAGGAAATCATAGGCATTCACAACCTTTTTCGTTCGGCCCCGAGTCGTGGAGCTTACGAATGGGGTGTCGGCCTGGTTCTGAAAAAATGGAGAGGTAAGGGGGTCTCCGGAGCCATTGAGCGATTCATGATCGACAACGTAGTTCCAAAATTAGGTATGCATACCGTCTTTGGTGAGCCAGTAACCAATCATGTACAGATGCAGAAAGCAGGGCTAAAATATCAATTTAACTCCACGGCGTTGGAAGTGGGTTTGATGCCCGGCGAGGCATATGCAGGTGAGGGCGTGACCTCTCAAAGGGTCAGCACGTTATTATTCTTTCGTCTATACCGGAACATCCCCCAGAAAATTTTTTTACCAAAGCCCTACATTGATGCTCTGAGATTCATGTATGAAAAATTCTCATTGGGTCGCGCTTTTTCTGAATCAACGTCCCGCCCTCCCATGAACACTGCGTCCCGATCTAAGATGGATCTCTTCGATTTTGCAAAAGTTGCTCGCATAGCTTTTCATGAAACTGGTTCAGACTTTGCTGAACGCATATCGGACCTGGAATCCGAAGCCGTGAAAAAGGGATCCATCGTCATTCAGTTGTGGCTTAAACTAACGTCACCATGGATAGGGGAAGAGGTGAGAGTCCTTCAGGAAAGAGGTTTCTTCTTAGGTGGATTGCTTCCCCAATGGTTCGATGATGATGGGCTCTTGATGCAGAAGCTCCTATTCAGGCCTGATTTTGATTCAATTCAGCTTTACTCTGATGATTCTAGACGAATAGCGGACTTTGTGAGAGCGGATTGCCATTTGTAACTTTGAAATCTTGTCTCTGATTTTTTGTCTGAAAGTCATCCTTTTCTGAATCTGGTTCAAGAATGGGCGCTATCTGTCTCGCCTACTTTCTTGGTGGCGATACAATGGCTGAGCCTTCCGCTACCACTTCACCTTTTTGATTTTGCCATGTGAGGGCTATTCGGACCCACCTTTTGGTTGGAATCTTTTCGACCACTTCTGCGTTGACTGTAATGGTGTCGCCAAAATAAACAGGGGCCTTAAATCGAGTCGCAATTTCTACTGCAATTGCGCCGAGCCCCGGCAGCTTCATACCGAGGAGCGGAGCAGCCAAAGACTGGGTCAAGGGGCCGTGAGCCACACGAGCGCCAAAAGGCGTTGTTTTGGCATATTGTTCATTGACGTGCAAGGGATTAAAATCACCACTGATTCCTGCAAAGAGATACACATCCGTCTCCGATATTGTTTTGGAGAAAGAAGACTTTTCTCCGATTTCCAGTTCTTCATACGATTTACCACGTTCGAATTCCATTATGATCTCCTTTGACGTTTTTAAATCACAGGATATTGATCGTCAGCCGAATGAACCTGAACCAAGCAAAAATGCCGGCTCCGCCGAATGCGATATCCTCAACAGCATTGATAAATTTTAGCTCATAACCTGCTTGGGTTTCAACTTTATCCATGTTTCCCCGGCGGAGTGGCTTGTCGGGCCATTGAATTTGTAGATTTGGACCTCATTGGTACGACAGAAACGTTGTCAAAAACTCCTCGTGGCGTCAACGTCAGTGAACCCAACCCAAGACATTTCGAATTACGGACCATCTAGGCTTTTCTCTCATGGGGGTCTTGCCAAGTATCCAGTAGTCGAATTGCTTGCTCATTTCTCCCCCGCTTTTTTGCAATGTGAGCCAGTTGTTTAAGTATTCCAGGAAAATATAGCCCCCTTTGGAAATATTGACTGGATACGCGACCTCATATGCGAACATGTAAGGATTTGGCGTCACTACTCCAAATTCGGGGTATAAAAGAGCCCATGCTTTGCCAATTTTGTCGGTTGTCAACAGGGCGTCGGCAATGTCCACTTTAACAAAGAAATCCTTCAAACTTTCAATTTCCACCAGTTCCGCATTTGGCAGGTAACTTCGTAGCCAGTGGCGGTCTTCGGGACCGTTGGAGGGTGTTACCGCTATGCGCAGATTTTTTATTCCGGCAATGTCGGAGCGATTCTGGAATTCTTTCTTTCGATAGTCCTTAACAATTAAGGCTGCTTTCATCTCCATATAGGGTCGGGTGAAATTCATTTTGCCCAGATAATCCAATCTAATAGGTATGGCTGACATGACTATGTCACAGGCGCCAACTTCCAGATACTCAGGTAGTTTGTCCCTTTCAACGGGGATTAACTCTAGGGATACCCCCAGATCTTGTGACAAACGATGGGCAAAATAGATGTCATAGCCTACGAGACTATCTTTTGAGTTGAAAAAGGCGAACGGCAAAGTTTCTGCATTGTATCCAACGCGCAACAGGCCTCTGTCCTTGATTTGCTTCAGTAGGTCATGATCCTGTTGCGCCGAGCTTTGAGAAAACGTCGTTAAATCGGGTGGACGAATGAAGACATTAGCCGGAGATGGATCCGTTATTTCCATTGCCAAAAGCACAGCGTCTTCGTGGTAAGTGTCGCGCACCAGGTAACCTAGGCCAAGCCGGGCGACGCCAATCAACGCCGTTACGAGTAGGACCGTTCCAACGATAGCTGTTATGAGCTTTCTTACGTTGCATGTGATTTTATGCATGACGAGGAACGTGACTATTATAGTTAAGGCCTGCATACTCATCGTCTGAAGCAGAACCTTGAACTTGCGGGTCACAACATCGGCCATTATATAGAGATCGAAGTATTCTCCGGGCAATCTCATGTAATCCAAGAGAAATGGAATCCCAACCTTTGGAGACCCAAAAAGACTCATTATCCCTGACAAGGCCAGCCCAAAGTATTCCCCGATACTGAGAGATCGATTAATATACCAGGCTACGAAGACTACGAAGAGGATTTCTATAATCTTACCGACACTGGGGAAGCTGTAAGCTAGAGGCAAAACACTGTCGATCACGTTGCCGGTTTTATTTTCCTGTGGGATGACCTTGGCAAATAATTCCTTGGATTTATCTGCGATAACAGTCAATACGACGAAGTTGTTGCCAGTGGCAAAACCTAAGACCAGAGCATCTTTGGTATAATTTAGGACATCTAGGAATTTGAAGGGTGTGAAACAGGTCACAATCATCGGCAGTATCCAAAAAGTTAAAATCAGGCTGGCCAAAATGTAGCAGACAAAATAGACCTGAAGACGCTGAAGCTGTTCAACGGAAAAGGTGCCGGCCGCTGTGGCGGCCAGAGCAAAAACGCCTATTGGGGCAACTTTTATAACCATCTTGGTCATTTTGGAAAAAGCTTGCGCCAAGACCGAGAGCATGTTCATGAACGGCTCCTTGTTTTCAATGCCAAGGAGCGCCACGCCGAGAAAAACGCTGAAGACCACAATGGCTGGAATCAGGGCATCGGATAGGGCGTCAAATATATTCGACGGAATGTAATAATCGAGAAGGTCCCCAGTCTGTATTGTAGGCGTGTCGGAAACACTGAAAAAAGAGGAACTCTGCACTACGGGAAAGGCCAGGCTGAAAGCGAAGATTACAAGTAGCCCCACAACCCAGAACAATCCCAAAACCAGAGACCCCTTTCCAGCCACGAGTTTGCCTTCTGACGAGGAAAGTGATCCAATACCGTGGATCAACGTCACTACCATATAGGGAAGGACTCCCATCTGGAGCAGTTTGAGAAATGCTGTGCCTACGAATTTCAGAGGACGGCAAAGTTCTCCAAAAAAAATACCAAAAGCCACACCTAATCCAAGGCCGATAAAAATCCAGGCCGACAGGCTCAAACGGAAAAGTCGTCCTTTCATGTCACAACTCCGGTAGGTATCTTTTTTGCACAATTACACCATTTTCTTCTCTTATTAAAGTGTTGTAAATTTCCTTATTGGATTGGTCGTCCCCAATCTTTGACACAATACCACTATAGGTTAGCCCAGCCGGAGCGTAAAATCTCTTTTTACCCATAGCTAAATAACAGGAAGCCACTCCTGATATCATGCCCTCACTTTTGGATAGATTAAAATCTATGGGCATATTTAATTCCGGGATGATCCTATTTGCATCCACTTCAGCTTGGAATTCGGCTTTGAGGCCCTCTTTATTCCAGGAAAACGTTACCCAAGCGTAAGTTTGTTCAACGCCGTCAACCATGGCCTTATAGTTGTAACGCAAAGAACCCGACCCCGCCGAAATGTCGGTCTTTACTTCCGCAGACTTGCTTTGGCGTAATTTACCTAAGGTCGTTGCAAAGTATCCGAATGTGAACCCCCCCAGGCGCAGTATCGGAACCGTATTTTCGTCGAACTGTGAAAAATCTCCCGGCGCCTCAGCGGTAATTCGGCATTGCCACTTTGCCGCAGTGACTGTGCCTGTAGGCCCATCAGAAACCTTCTGAAAAGTTTGGGAAAAACCAAATTTCCCTGATTGATCGGGCGACAAAACTTCGTGAAAAGAATCACCAAACAAAAGAAGCTGAGGAATGTCTCGAAATGAAGACACTTTGCCATCCAGGGAAAAATCAATGAGCCATACTCGGTCATAAGTTTCATGCGGCCATACGGCTTGACCTATATTAGGAACACCAAGCGCCCTCGCGATTGGCTGAATATCCAGGTGTTGAGCGCAGATCAAAACTGATTTCGAGTCCAAATCGCTGTTGGATCGAAGCCATTCAACCAGTTCGAATACTTCTCCATAAGCAAAGTGATCAATTATTTTTTGTCCCAAAGCTTGCGCCAGAGGCTCCACCGTTTCTTCACACCTGACGGACTTCTTCTTGGGGCTAGGTTTTTGAGCAATTATGGTGGCAGGAATGCCATGTTCCAGGACTCTTGGATCGGTTTGGAAAAACTGGCTCAATGCTTTAGCTCTAGTGAGTCCCCAGTTGTTAAGATGAATTTTTTGGCGATCCTCATATTTCTCAGCGTGCCGGATAATCATGACCTGAGCCGGCATGGCATGAACGTTGACACTTAACCCCGCGCACCAGATCAGAATGATGGTGACGGCATATATCGTTGTGATTCGTGTCTGCCATCCGGTCATAGTTCACCTCCCACTGGTCGGCGCCAAAAACAAAGATCAACTCATCAACAGGCAAGATGAAAACAGCAAAACTTGCGCCATTACTATAGAATTTTCTAAAAGCGTTATACGAGCAATCCTATCGTTTCTTGTAGACGTGGTCATCAGGGCCAAGCTCTATGAACTTGACCGTTCCGTCATCGCAATTTGAACAATCATGACAGCGCACAATCTTTTCATCCCCTTTTCCTCTGCAAACCCGACAGTAGATGTAAATGATGAGAAAGTTTTTCTTTACAGGCGCACTGTAATACCCACGGAGATTTGCCTTCAGCGGTTCGCCGATTGCAATCGGTTTAGCAAGAATCATGTCCACTTTCTTTTGGACAGAGTTCTTTAAGGCCGCATGTTTTTTCAGCGATTCAACAAAGTCGTCACTGAACAAGGCGAGCATCAGAAAACCTCATCGTAAGTGGACCATTTCGTTGCGCCGGATTGGATCTTAACCATGGTTGCCATGAGGCTATCTCTGAATGCTGGATCGTCGAGGAGAATTTTCATTGGATCATCTTCGTTGACCCGCTTCAGATTGAGTATGAATTGTGTAAAGATTTCCGAGACCGTCGTCCTTTGTCTCGTAGCGTAAATCTTCGCATATTCAATAAGGTCTTGATCCATAGTAATATTGATCTTTCTTTTGGGCATAGTTACTGGCGCCTCCTGAAATTATACCTCTAACATACGCCTAATATGTGGACCAATCAAGGACGGAAGCATGACATAACAAAAGGAACTCTGAATTATCTTGCTTTCAACTTTCGATGTTGCTATTTTGGTTCGGGACTAAATGTCCGTGAGTTTTAGTTGCGGGTAATTTTCTGGGAGACGGTTACTCGCTCAACCCTGGTCGATCATTCGGTTGGGGTTTTCTTTTTTGGAATGTAAAAGCCAAAGTTTCGATTTAGTCGTGGCAGACTCAGATGACGATCGTCAGATCACCGTTCTTCAGTTCAGCGCGATAGACCCTGATAGGCTTCCCCGCAGGGCCTGTAAGGCTATTACCGAGATAATCGAAAGTAGAGTGACTTACACTGCAACAGCGTAGGACAGGTTGCCCAGGAACAGGATCCAACTTTCGTCCGAAGTGGGTACACTTATTAGAAAAGCTGTGGTAGCCGCCATCGTTGTCGCAAACCACAAGGACCGGTTCTTTTAGTCCATTGCCTTGGAGGCAAACTGCCCCGCCGTGTCGCTGCAATTCAGGAACATCATCAATTTTTATCGTGATCACATTTCCACACAATTGCCAGTACGCCGGATTCAAAACCCTTGTTTGGGAAATACCGGCTATAGATCTCAAAAAATCTCCGATAACAGACATGTTAAGGTCTCCTCTTCGAAAACGTGATAAAATTAACACAAAAAGCGCAATCTCAATAGCCCGAGTATGGTATTTTGAGTCTCAACATGCGCTAATATGATATTGATTTACTTATCACCGGATTCCACGATATCCTGGACCGGGATTGATGAGGTTACTCTATCATGCCGGACAAGAACAAGAACAGCCAACAGATAATTGATGAGTTCCGTCAACCACCTTCTGATAAAATTAAATCGGCTTCATCTTCCGCAAAGTCAATGACTCCAAAACCCGGAATCCCGGACGTCACACTAACTCAATGGCAGGGAATCGCAGACCTAATGGCCTCGGTCTGTAGTGTTCCCGCAGCCCTGATCATGAAGGTTCATCCCTCGGAGATAGAGGTCCTGATCTCCGCCAAAGTTTCGGGTAATCCCTACCACCCCGGCGAGAAGGCTCCACTGAACACGGGGCTTATTGTGAAACGGTGATGTCTACGAGGGAGAGGCTTCTTGTTCCGGATGCCCTTAAGGACCCGAAATGGGACCACAATCCGGACATTCCTTTGGGCATGATATGTTATCTGGGATATCCTCTACAGTGGCCGGACGGAGACATTTTTGGCACGATATGTATTCTGGACAACAGAGAAAACTTCTTTTCGGCTCAAATGGATAATTACGTCAGGTTGTTCCAAGGCAACATTGAGAATTATTTGGCCTTATTGTTCGAGACTAACCAACGCAAGCAGGCAGAGGACGATTTACAATCAAATTTGAGTCGATTTAAAATGGTAATTTCAAGTTTATACGGCGGCGTGCTGCTTGTCACCAACGATGGCGTTGTGGAATTCGCCAACCAGGCTTTTTGTGATTTGTTCAACCTTAAAGATGGTCCCGGTGAGTTGAGTGGCCTGACGGCTCCAGAAATAGTTGAAAAAATTAGGGAGGTCTATGCTGACCCGGGCGAGGCTTTAGCTCGCATTAGGGAGGTTGTCGCCGAGAATCGACCTATAAAGGGTGAAGAAATTGCTTTGGTAGATGGACGAACATGTATGAGAGATTTCATCCCGATCTTAGTCGAAGGGAAACCTTATGGTCGTTTTTGGCATCACACAGACATCACAGAACGCAAACGCTCGGAGGTGGCTCTAAGAGAAAGCGAGGAAAGGTTTAGACTCGCTATCGCCACCAGCCCTGACGCGATAAGCATTACACGTTTGAAGGACGGTCTTTTTGTGGAAATCAACGATGCGTTTACCAAACTATCGGGGTACACCAAGAATGACGTCTCGAATAAAACTTCAAACCAGATAAATATTTGGAAAAACCCTGAGGACAGGGAAAGAATAGTCGGGATTTTGAAGGAGAAAGGCTTTTGCTCCAACCACGAAGCTGTCTTTCAACGGAAAGACGGGACCATTTTTTCGGGTTCAATGTCGGCAAGTGTCATGTCACACAAAGGCGATACCCACATCATATCCATGACACGGGACATAACGGATCGGATTCAGGCTGAACAAGAAAAGCAGGATCTTCAGGCGCGACTCTTCCAGTCCCAAAAACTTGAAGCCCTGGGCACGCTTGTCGGTGGGATAGCTCACGATTTCAATAACATGCTCCAGTCTATCATGGGATATTCCGAAATTCTGTTAAGCGACAAGAAACAGGGAGATCCCGGATATAAGGAGCTTAGAACCATAATTGAAACAGGGGATGGTGGAGCTGACCTGGTAAGGAAGCTACTGGCGTTCGGTCAGCAGGGTCAGGTCTTCCCAGTCCCTATGGATCTCAACCATCAAATTAGTCAACTTACCTCATTAATATCTCGGACACTTCCCCAGGTAGTTCAAGTTGACTTGGACTTATTCGATGGGACGACAACCATTCTCGCAGACCCCAACCAGATCGATCAAATATTGATGAATCTTGCTATCAATGCTTCGGAAGCCATGCCAAACGGCGGTCGGCTCAACATTGCAACAAGGACTGTCTCGTTGGACGAGGAATATTGCAGGCGCCATCATGAACTGAAACCCGGCGCTTATGTGACGCTTTCAGTTTCGGATACCGGGTGGGGAATTGATAAAGAGGCTTTGTCAAGAATATTTGAACCGTTTTTCTCCACAAAGCAAAGGGGTCCGACAAGGGGAACAGGGCTTGGTCTTTCCGTGGTGCAAGGCATAGTGCGACAGCAAGGCGGCCACATAACATGTGCGAGTGAACCAGGCAAAGGGAGCGAGTTTAGTATTTACTTTCCAGCAATTGAAGAACCTCTGGCGCCTACTGAAGCGGTTGCGCCAACAATTCAGTCTGGAGGTCCGGAAACAATCCTGGTTGTTGAAGACAGTGCGCCTGTCGCTGAGTTGGAGGAGAGGTTTCTGGCAAGCGCCGGCTACAATGTCATTCTGGCCGCAAACGGAATAGAAGCTCTCGAAATCTATAGAGCGAGAAAAGACGATATATCTCTGGTTATTCTGGATCTTCTCATGCCGGAAATGTCAGGCAGAGACTGCTTGATGGAACTGTTAAATATTGACCCGTCCGTAAAGGTTCTAATAGCGAGCGGTTATTCTCCGGAAGATGAGTTACACAGTCAGATTCGTCCTCTGGTCAAGGGATTTTTGCATAAACCGTTTTCTATAACTGAACTCCTAACAGAGGCCCGTTCTGTTTTGGACAGTTGATAAATGAAGCAAATTATTTTTGAAATCGTTTGCCAATTATCCCTTGTTCGCTGATAGCGCCAGCACAAAAGGATGTGGTCAATGACAGGTCTGAAAACAAGCGAGGCGAGCCTCCCGCACCAAACAGCGGCGGAAATGTTGCGAGCGAGCGAGGAGAAGTATCGAAATCTCGTGGAGAATGTTAACGACGTTATCTTCGAGATCGACGCTACGGGCATGCTGACATATATCAGTCCGGCTGTCCGGACTGTGTTTGGAAACGAACCGCACGATTTAATAGGGAAGAGATTCCTGGAATTTGTCCATCCGGAAGATGTCGATCTCTTGATCAAGAGATTTTCTGAACTCACGGAGGGTATTGAACACCCGTTAGAATATCGCATCCGCAGGAAATCCGGCGAGGTTAGATATGTCCGGACATACACAAAACCTATCTTCAAGGAGAACATCTTTGTAGGCGCCAGCGGAACGCTTATAGATATTACCGACCGTAGACTTGCGGAGGAGGCTCTCAGGATAAGCGAAGCTAATCTTAGATCTTTCTTCCATGCAATCTCAGAGAGAGTCTTCCTCATGAAACTCGATGGCGAGATACTTGCCGCCAACGAATCTTTTGCAAAAGGCCTTGGAAAGGATGCGGAAGATGTAATCGGACATTGTGTTTACGACTACCTGGATCCAAGTGTAGCGGCAAGCCGCAAGACATGGATAAACGAAGCTGTCCGTTCCGGCAAACCGATGCGAGTTGAGGACGAAAGACAAAATTCTATCATGGTTCATAGCCTCTACCCCATCGTCAACTCTGAAGGCGCAGTGGATCGAATAGCAGTCTATACCATAGATGTCACTGAGGCCAGGCGTTCAGAGTCAGCCCTAAGGGAGAGCGAGGAACTATATCGTACGTTATTCGAAAATATGATGGAGGGATTCGCATACTGCAAGATGCTCTATGATGACAACGGCTTTCCTGATGACTGGATTTATCTCAAGGTTAACACCGCGTTCCGAATTTTGACAGGATTGAGTGATGTAGTCGGAAAGAGAGTGACCGAGCTGATACCTGGCATCAAAGAGTCGAGCCAGGAATTGTTTGAGATTTATGGCAAAATTGCA
>JAZDKD010000564.1:0-5272 GCA_043803345.1 Pseudomonadota bacterium | reverse complement strand
TGCCTCTCTTCCAGATTTACCGATGGCCTAAACATGCCCATAAAAACATTCAAGACATAATATGTTATTATAACTGATTAATTGTATATTAGTTCCACACAGCCTGTTCCTGCCATTAAATATTCATGCTAAATTAACAATTATTTCATTTAGTTTTGACGATAGTATCTAACAAATACTAATATATTTTATAAATAAAAGTCAATATCATAATGAAAACATGGATTTTAAATTTATTGTATTAGGCTTTTGTCATTAGAGTTCACTGGCTATTTGCCGAGCCTTGCCGGAATTATTAAAAACAGATTGCACACCAAAATTGTCGGTGCTATGGTTACGCTCCTCAAAAAGGGGCAGCGCAAAAGTCTGATTATCGTAAGGATTTGCAATGACAGGGGCTGATTTCGCACATCTTCATCTTCACACTCAATACTCTTTACTCGATGGAGCGATCCGAATATCGGATCTCATCAACCGCGCCAAAGACTATAAAATGTCCGCTGTCGCGATCACGGACCATGGCAACTTATTTGGGGCAATGGATTTTTACAGTTCGGTCAAGTCGAGCGGGCTCAAACCTATCATTGGTTGTGAAGTCTACGTGGCTCCGGCATCGAGGTTTGACAAATCTTCTCGAAACGGTGAGCCAAAGTCATATCATCTTATTTTGCTTTGTGAGAATGAAAAAGGGTACAGGAATCTTTGTAAAATGGTGACCCTGGGTAATTTCGAGGGATTTTATTATAAACCTCGAATAGATAAGGAACTGCTCGAAAAATATAACGAGGGACTAATATGCCTAAGCGGGTGCCTATCGAGTGAGCTTTCCGACCTGGCTAAAATGGGGGATGAGAAAAGGCTAACTGAGACAGCTAACTGGTTTAAAGAAGTTTTTTCCAACGACAGATATTATATTGAACTTCAGGAAAACGGTCTTGATGACCAAAAAAGGGTAAATCGCGCTGTATTAGAACTTTCGGCGAAATTGGGAATTCCAACAGTCGCTACGAACGATTGTCATTATCTGGATCAGGCTGACCACAGGGCTCACGAAATACTTCTGTGTATCCAGACTGGAAAACAGTTTGAAGATACATCCAGAATGAGCTTTGACTCAGATCAGTTCTTCTTCAAATCTCCCGAAAGAATGGTCAATGATTTCAGAGAAGTGCCTCAAGCCATTAAGAATACACGTGTAATTGCTGAGAGATGTTCACTGTTGCTCGAATTTGGTCAGGTCTATATGCCGAGATTTGATTTGGGAACCGGTGAAACACTCAGAGATCGTTTTGCCAAAGATGCCAGGGAGGGACTTCAATCGCATCTTGAAAGATTAATTGTAACAGGAGAACTCAAGGAAACAGATGCGGAAAGTTATTCGAAACGTTTGGATTATGAAATCAAGCTGATTCAGGAGATGGGGTTCTCCGGGTATCTTCTAATAGTGGCCGATTTCATCAATTTTGCTCGAAAGAATTCCATTCCCGTAGGACCGGGTAGAGGTTCGGCCGCAGGTTCTTTGGCGGCTTATTCGCTAGGCATAACAGATATTGACCCAATTCGATACAAGCTTCTTTTCGAGCGTTTCCTCAACCCGGAACGTCGGAGCATGCCGGACATAGATGTAGATTTTTGTACGGAGGGCAGAGAAAAGGTCATTGAGTACGTTTCGAACAAATATGGAAAAGACCGGGTAGCCCAGATAATAACGTTTGGCCGAATGCAAGCGAAGGCTGTCGTCAGGGACGTAGCGCGTGTGATGGGATTCCCTTACGCAGAAGCGGACCAGATAGCCAAACTCATTCCTGACGCTTTGAAAATGACTCTTGAAAAGGCTCTCAAAGACGAACCTCGATTGCAAGAAATGATGGACAAGTCAGAATCAGTGAGAGATCTGATCAAAACCGCCCAGGCTCTGGAGGGTCTCACAAGGCACGCCTCGACGCATGCGGCGGGTATAGTGATCTCTGACAGGCCACTAGTTGAAAGGCTGCCCCTTTACAAGGGCAACAACGATGAAACGCTGACACAGTTTGATATGACATGGGTAGAAAAAATCGGGTTGGTCAAATTTGATTTCCTGGGACTCAAAACGCTTTCCGTAATCGACCGAACCTTGCGTCTGATTGAGAAATCCAAGGGTAGCTCGCTGGATGTTCGATCGATACCTTTGGACGACCCATCGACATTCGAGAGGCTTTCACACGGAGAGACACTGGGTGTGTTTCAGTTGGAATCATCTGGAATGAGAGATGTCTTGACCAAATTCAAACCCACAGTCTTCGAGGATTTAATCGCCATTCTGGCCTTATACAGACCTGGACCTTTGGAATCCGGCATGGTGGATGATTTTATCAACAGAAAACATGGCCGAATTCCGATCGAATATCCCTTGCCCGAACTGGAACCAATCCTGAAGGAAACTTACGGCGTCATCGTTTATCAGGAACAGGTGATGAGTATCTCCACAACTCTTGCCAATTATACTCTTGGAGAGGCAGACCTGCTGCGAAGGGCTATGGGCAAGAAGAAAATAGAGGAGATGGCCGAGCAGAAGAGTCGCTTCGTGAAAGGGGCTGTAAAAAACAAGATCGATTCCGAGAAGGCTTCGTACATATTCGATTTGATGGAAAAATTTGCGGGATACGGTTTTAACAAGTCTCATTCAGCCGCATATGCGATGGTGACCTATCAGACGGCCTACCTCAAGACTCATTACCCCGCAGAGTTTATGGCCGCCCAACTGAGCCTGGAATCAGCCAATTCAGATAAGATAACGATATATCTTCAAGAATGTCGTGACATGGGAATCCAGATATTGCCGCCTCACGTTAATGAGTCCTTTGAGGATTTCTTGGTATCAAATGGACGAATTGTTTTCGGTCTGAGTGCTGTTAAGAATGTGGGGGAAACGGCAATCAATTCGATACTTGAAACAAGGGATGAATCCGGACTTTTTTGTAGTTTGCAGGATTTTGCCCGTCGCGTTGATTTACGGAAGGTCAACAAAAAAGTGGTAGACAGTCTCATCAAATGTGGCGCGTTCGAAGGCCTAGGTCCAAGTAGGCGGGCTATGTCGGAAGCTTTAGATGTAGTCCTTGATCACGCCTCCAGTTTTCAAAGGGAACGCGCGGAAGGCCAGTTTAACCTTTTTGCTATAGAGTGTTCCCCTGGTCAATTTGGAAATCTCACGGACTCTGCCATAGCAGATTGTCCGGAATGGGACGAAATGACTCGACTTGGTTTCGAAAAGGACCTGATGGGTTTTTATTTGAGCGGACACCCTTTATTGAACTATGAAGAATTAGTAAAGAAGTTCACAAACGCAACCACATCGCAGTTGTCGGGGATTTCAAACTCGTTTCCAATTCGTATGTCGGGTATTGTTAAGAAAGTGAAAGAAATCAACACTCGAAAAGGCGACAGGATGGCGTTCGTGACGATCGAAGATTTGGAGGGAACAGTCGAGGGAACGGTTTTTTCTGATGTGTATCTGAGCAGCAGAGATCTTATAAATTCTGGGGAACCTTTGATTTTCGCAGGCACTCGTGATGGGGAGCCGGACGCCCCCAAGATACTTGTGAATGAGATTCACAAGCTCAAGGAGGCTCATCGGCACTTTAGCAAGGAGATTCAAATTAAGGTGACATCATTGGGAACTGATCCCCAGCAAATAAGAAGATTGAAGACGACCCTGGAAGAACACAGGGGGAAAATACCGGTCAAACTTTTTGTAGTGGTACCCAACAAGACGGAGACGATCATAAATCTAGCCTCAACAACCTGTGATCCTTCAGAAGAATTCCTCGAAGAAACTCGTGAAATGTTCGGGTATCAGCCCGTGACATACGTATAAAGCTTTTTATATTGAATAATTTGCCCTAAATTCACTGGCCAAAAGTCTCGATGAAGAATTCCGGGCAACTAGCGACTCAAAGGAGAAGTTTCAAAAATTGAGTGATTCCACTCCACAAGCATTAGAAAATATTCGTGAAACGTCTCTGGGAGAAGAGGTAGAAAGACGCTATCTCGCTTACGCCCTTTCCACGATTGTGTCACGAGCCCTGCCAGATGTCAGAGACGGCCTCAAGCCTGTCCACAGACGAATCTTGTACGCCATGCACGGGATGAGGTTAAGCGATTCGGCTAGAATGAGAAAATCAGCGGCTGTGGTGGGAGAAGTGATCGGTAAATATCATCCTCACGGCGATCAAGCGGCATACGACGCACTCGTACGGATGGCCCAGGATTTTAGCCTCAGATACCCTCTAATAGATGGCTCAGGAAACTTTGGTTCGATTGACGGCGATTCCCCTGCGGCCATGCGATACACGGAAACACGTTTAAGCAACTTCGCCGGTCTGTTGCTCCGGAACATAGACGACGGAACCACAGATTTTAGACCCACTTACGATGGGGTTGGCGAAGAACCGGACGTCTTGCCTGCTGTTGTGCCGAACCTTCTGTTGAATGGCTCTTCGGGAATTGCCGTTGGAATGAGTTGTTCGTTTCCCCCTCACAATTTGCGAGAGGTCATTGCCGCATGTAGGGCGGCAATAAAAAAACCTGAAATAACTGTAAGAGAATTGATGCAATACGTAAAAGGGCCGGATTTCCCTACAGGGGCCCAGATTCTTGAATCTCATGAAAAACTCATGGAAATCTATGAATCGGGACATGGGGCAATTCGCGTGAGAGGAACCTACAAACTTGAGCAGGTCGGCAGATCCAAAACCCATCTAATCATAACCTCTGTTCCATATTCTGTGAACAAATCCAAATTGGTGGAACGGATAGCAATGTTGATTCGGGAAAAGCGACTAAAAAATGTCTATGATGTCCGCGACGAAAGCGCGGACGATATTAGGGTAGTGGTTGAAATCAGGGGATCTGAAATCAAACCCGAATCGATAGCCGCCTTCCTCTATCGTCACACAGAACTTCAAATAAATTTTCCTATGAATTTTATCGCCATCAACCCACATGGGGCTCCGGATAGACTGTCATTGGATAAAATCATCAGATACTTTTTAGAGTTCCGTTATCAGAAGACTGTTAGAAGGCTGAACCATCTTCTGGAAATCCTGAAAAAAAGAATCCACATATTAAATGGTTTTGAAATCATTTTTGATGACCTTGATGGGGCAATTTCTGTAATTAGGTCCTCCAGGAGCAGAAATGAGGCGGCTTGCAGTCTTAAAGACAAATTTCCATTAGATGATGAGCAGATCGAGGCTATTCTCGAAATGCGACTCTATCGACTCGTGGGGAT
>JAZDKD010000563.1:0-8660 GCA_043803345.1 Pseudomonadota bacterium | reverse complement strand
CCACGCATATGAATCAAATATTTTTATTAGCGGATTCTTTTTTTATATGGTTTTACAGGTTATCCGGCTATGCGTTTTTCGATTTTTTCATAGGAACATTTTTCTTAGCTTTAACCGCTGTAGTCGTTGGAGAGTTCAGCATATCCTTCGCGTTTCTTTTCACAAGAAAGAGTGTTCAACACGTGCAGGATCAAATGGTAAATTACCAGAACCTCTCAATTGACGCACTCGGCTCAGGAGACAAAGAAACTTACAAGGCAGCCAACAAACTTGCTAATGACGCGTTTGGCAGGACCTTTTTCATGCAAATCGGGCTTTCATCAGCCCGTGTCTGGCCGGCTTTTTTGGCTGTCGCATGGATGAACACGAGATTTCATGAGGTTGATTTTGAAATTCCATTTGTTGGGATTACAATCGGGTTTATTCCAATATTCATTTTAATTTATGTGGCGGCTTATTTTGCATTTAAGCCCATCAGAAACAGAATTCCTTATTTCAAGAAAATCAACAGAATCCTGGATGGTTACAAGCAGAAGACACGGGAAATGAAAAGTCTGGCTGATCTTGACAAGAACGTTAAAAAGCCCGTCTCACCTTAAGTTGTTTACATCTGAGCCTCTTGAAACATTTTTTTACGTTTTAGCGTGTAAGTCTGCTGGAAGGTCTTCGTCTATCTCACCCGTAAAACTCTAATTCCATGTGAATCGAATACGGGAGGGAAAATGTCTCTGTCCAGAACCGCAAAATTTTGAGTCGAATTAGAATTCATCAAATACCATATAAATCCGTTAAAAGGCTCAAAATATAGGTTTGGCTTGCTCAAATTTTGTGGGTTGAAATCCTCTTCTCGGATTATCAAATAATCTATTCCCCGTGATTTGCAGAAAGCTTTTATTTCCTCGGGACTTGAAGAATAATAGGCCCTGAATAAATCAAAAGTCCGTTTTTTTACTTCGCTCCAGTACGGCTCAACCCATGTATGAGACAGTTCATAAGTTGCGAAAGAGCGTCTCTTTCCAAAAGTCATTACATTGTCCATAAGTTCCGGCGGTCCAGCTATTAACACGTTTTTTGGGATTGATTGCAGGAACTCATAGAGGCTTTTATCATGTGAATAATCAAAGAACTCGATATGCCTACCCTTGACTGACGCAAACACCAGTAAGGCCAAAAAAACAACAACCATTTTCCGACGGCTCAGTTGGATTTTTTCCACAATGATCCGTAAGGCCAGAGCAAAACCGATACAGTAAATTATGGTCAAAGTATAAAAAAGGTACCTTCTCGGAACGAATAACTTAACAAGGAAAAGCCTTGCGACAACATACAGAAACAATGAAACCGGAATTATTAAAAAGAGCCCTCTCAATCCTTTCCATTTAACGACCGGTTGATAGTTGAGACCTGCGTAAACAAAAATCCCAATTGTCACAACAGCCATTATCCACCCTGCAACAGGCCCCCAATAGGGGAAAGAGAGGTTGAATTCCCACGGCCGGATCAATTCATATAAAAATGATGGGACAGGGTATAACTGATATCTGCCAAACTCAGTGTATTCGCTTTTGCCGAGCATTTCAGAATAACTGATCAAGTGTCCCATATTGGACTGATACCATAGAACGTTTACGGCAGTGAAAACGACTCCGACAATTACGGGGATGCCCAAGATGAAATGCCGGGTAACCAATTTTCCGATTCCTTCTACTTGTTCCGGGGCAGTTTGTGATTTTTTAGACTCACATACATTTGATCGCAAGGAAATCCCTGATTTGGAATCGGAAAGCACGCTAAAAATGTTGTCCAAACCTTCAAATGTTTTTGGAAAGATTTTGGGACCAATTGTTAAAGAAACGACCACAGCCTGAGTGACAAGACACAGGAGAAAGACGTACGGATTAAAGAAGGATTGAACAAGAACAACCAAACCTCCCTTGAAAATGTCTCCTTGGGAAATAAAATAAAGGTATGCGATCAACAAAGGGAAAACAAAACCTCGTGACAACCCCCCAGCCATGTTCGTCTGGAATCCTGTAAACAAAAAATAGACCAAAACTACGACGAAAGCGGTCAGATTGTCCCCGAACAGCCGGCCCCAAACAAACCACAGGACTGCCGTAAAAACGAAAAGGATGGCTGTGAGAACTTTCGAGAACTGTAAAGGATTAAACCATAGGGACCCGAGCCTGTAGATTGCTTTAACGCCGACCGGAACATAAGCTTCGGAATAGTTGGCCAGAAAATCATTTTGAAACAGTTCTGGATCTTGCCAGCGTTCCATCCAGAACAACTGCTGCCGGACGTCATCATTTACTATGTAATGATTGGAAAAGATGTCATAGTTCCCGATATAAAAAACAGCTATGGCAACCACTATGACTAGCGTAATAGCGCCAACGCCTCTATCACTGGCATCCGACGGTACAATCATCCTCGTATTATTGAATCGGACCACTCCAGTGAAGGCAATGCCGGAAACTGGGGCGTGACCCGTACTCCATATCCGTACAAGCCTGTTTGAGTAAGAGGGATTTCTCCCTGAAATATCAGATCTTCCTTTTTACGGGAATTATCAGGGGCAGGATCAAGCCTTTTTACGTTTCTTGTCTTGAATTTGTCCCAAAGATCAATTGGCCCATGCAGAAGCTCAACTTTCAATTCATCAGGACCATGTCCTGCGGAACTAACCACAACACGGACTTCAACATTTTTGCCTTTAAGGTATTCTGAATCATTTGATACGGAGACATCCTTAATTTCAATTTTCCCCCAATTTCGTTCAATACTCTTTTTCCATTTGACCAGGTTCTTCAACAGGGCGTAATTGTCGGCTGACAGCGCTTTGAAGTCCATAGCGCATGGGACATAGGAAGACTCAATATAATCACTGACCATGCGGTGAGAATTGAAAATTGGGCATATTGTGCTTAATGACTTCTTCATCACACCAATCCAATCACGGGGCACGTCATCCGTTCCTCTTTCGTAAAATAGTGGAACTACGCTTTGCTCCAGCAAATCATACAGTTCCTTGCTTTCTATTTCGTCTTGGTAATCCGGATTGTCGTATTCTTCGCCTGAGCCTATGGCCCATCCATTCGAACCATCGTATCCCTCATCCCACCATCCATCCAATACACTGAGAGTTAACGCGCCATTAGCCGCCGCCTTCATCCCGGAGGTCCCGCACGCCTCTAACGGCCTGCGCGGATTGTTAAGCCAAACATCTGCCCCTTGCACCATATATCTCGCGACATTGATATCGTAATCCTCAATGAAAACGGCCCGTCCTCTAAAAGGTTCAGAGCGGATGATCTGGGCAATGCTCTGGATCAATTTCTTTCCACCATTGTCGGCCGGATGAGCCTTGCCGGCAAATATGAGTTGAACTGGCTTCCCTGTTTTACTAAGTATGTTGGCCAGTCTTTCCAGGTCACTGAAAATTAATGTGGCGCGCTTATAGGTCGCGAAACGTCTGGCAAAACATATTGTCAGAGAATCTGTGTTTAAAAGATTGTATGCTTCCTCGATATCCAGTGGGGAAGCTCCCCGCATCTTTAACTGGTTTATCAACCGGCGACGAGCGAAGTATATCAGTCGACTCCTGCATCTTTCTTGGGTTCTCCAAAGCTCCGTGTCAGGAATCTGATCAATCCTTCGCCAAATCTTTTCATTATCAGGGTCCTCCGTCCAACCGGGCCCCAAGTACCTGTCATACAGTCTCAGAAGGTCTCTCGATATATATGATGGTATATGAACTCCATTGGTAATGTGTCCAATCGGAACTTCTTCCTTTTCCAGTTCTGGCCAGACAGTTTGCCACATCTCTCGAGCCACGCGCCCGTGTAGTCGGCTCACTCCATTGGCTCTGGAGCTTAACCTGAGTCCAAGGACGGGCATCCAGAATCCCTCACTTCTGTCTGTCGGGTTCTGTCTTCCCGTGGCGAGAAATTCATCGAAATTCATGCCGGCTTTTTCTACCGGCGATCTGAAGTACTTCTCCATCAGGCCTCGCTCAAAAACGTCATTGCCTGCTGGAACTGGAGTATGAACCGTAAGGATGCTTTGGCTGATAACTATTTGGCGCGCTTGATCAAAGGTTAAACCCTCTTCTTGAACAAAATGTCGTATCCTCTCCAGCAGAGTGAAGGCGGCATGCCCTTCGTTAAGATGAAAAACAGCCGGTTTTATACCCAATGCCTGCAACGCGCGTGACCCCCCTATGCCAAGCAGGATTTCCTGCCTGATTCTCATCTCGTTGTCTCCGCCATAAAGCTGCGCAGTGACTCCTCTGAGCTGCGGAGGGTTCTCCGGTATGTTCGTGTCAAGGAGGTATAGGGGCACGCGGCCTACATTAACCTTCAGAATTCTGGCGTAAAGAGGTTCTCCCGCAAGATTGACCTCCACAATTAAGGTTCCGCCGGACGAGTCTGTTTGTGTTTCGAGAGGCAAGCTGTCAAACTGGGTTTTTGGATAAATCTGTTCCTGCCAGCCATCCAGAGAGAGGCGCTGTTTAAAATAGCCTTCCTGATACATCAGGCCTACGGCTACCAAAGGCAAATTTAAATCACTAGCTGATTTCAGATGATCCCCGGCCAGTAGACCAAGCCCTCCAGAATAGATGGGTAAAGATTCGGTAATTCCAAATTCAAGCGAAAAATAAGCTGTAGTGAAATCTACGGGTTGCTGCAGCCGGTAAGCGTACCGCATTGGGTTTCTCATATAGGCCTGGAATCTGTGACATACTCTTTCCGCATGGGCCAGATAACCTGAGTCTTCCCGGATTTGGTTCAGACGTTGCCTTGAAAGACGGATGAGAGACCAAAGCGGATTGTGACCTCCTTCGCGCCAAAGTCCTTCATCCAGATGATCAAAAAGTTCGACCGCATCCAAATTCCATGAGAACCAAAAATTGTTGGCCAATTCACGAAGATTTTCCAGGTCCCCTTCCATAGGGGGAACAACAACGTACTTCCGTAGAGTCATGGGATACCCTCTTCCCGGATTAAACAATGCGTATCATTTTACAGATACTGAAAACACGATAATTTGCCTATTACAAAGTCATGCCTTCGCAAGACATAAAGATAACATGATGATCTATGAATCCAAATACCAGAACCTTATGAGCCCAAAGACCCAAAAAACCTCTTGCAAAAGGACTTTAAGATGCTATAGGAAATGTTAACATCTAATTTCCGGCGGAATCTTCCGCAAAAAAGTTGACTGAAAAGCTGTCTATGGGTAAGCATAGCATTTAGAAGGTTGCGTTGTCTCTCAGAGAATGGCGAAACTCATCTCTGAATTCAATGTTTGAAACATCAATTTTTGGCAGCGATAACTACTTAGCCGAAATCAAGCGGAATCCAATGAATAGGTTATTAAACTCAGGGATTTATGAAGATAACATCCCAGAAAAAGGGGACTACCAAAATGGCCGGTTCTGAAATCCTTCAAGACAAACTGATTCTAGCCGTTGATGACGAAGAAGACGTCCTCGACATTATCGAAGAGGAACTCTCCGAGTCAGCGAATGTTACATTGCATAGGGCGACATCGTTTGAAAAAGCCCAGCAATATTTGGTTTCATACACATATGACCTTGTCATACTTGACATCATGGGGGTTAGAGGGTTTGATTTGCTTCAGATATCGACCAACGCGGGATTCCCGTCTGTCATGTTGACAGCCCATGCTTTTACTCCCGACGCTCTCAAGAAATCAATCGAACTTGGCGCGCGCGCCTATCTACCCAAAGAAAAACTTGGATCCTTAGTTCCATTCCTTGAAGATGTGTTAAAACTCAATTATTCATCAGCGTGGAAAAAGGCGCTTGATCAGGTAGGTTCATTATTTAACAAGAAATTTGGGTCTGATTGGAGAACATCTGAAGACGATTTTTGGCAGGATTTTGAGAAAAAAATGACGATCGACGACGCTGCCATAATCAAGTAACTACCAGAATACAAAGCTTCCGAGCAGAAATGCTCGGAAGCCTGCCCTTTCTTCCTTTCACTCTGTCTGATCCCGATAGAGTTCGCCAATTTTTTATTATAGGTTTTTCATTCGGCTAGTATTAAATATCATAACATTTCAAATTGTTACGGTGTAATGAACCACGTGTTGCCATCAGAAACCATCTCAACAATTTTGAAAAGTTGTTTGACACACGAATCAATTTACGGTTTTGTTTATAGGATGAAAAGTGGATTTGATCAGGAGATTTTTTATGAAAGAAGTAGTCATAATTTCTGGTTGTAGAACCGCCATCGGAACTTTTGGCGGAACACTACGCGACATGCACGCGTCAAGCATCATGGCGACGGCCATGAAAGCAGCTATCGCGAGGGCTGGAATTACTCCAGACATGATCGACGACGTAAGGTTCGGTTGCTGCCTTAATCCGACCGACGCTATGAATGTAACGCGTATAGGGGCTTTAATTGCGGGCATTCCGAACAACGTGCCGGCTGTTACTATCAACAGAGTGTGTATATCGGGCATGGAAGCCGCACTGTCAGGCGCTGCGATGATAAAGGCCGGTGAAGCCGACATTATTTTAGCGGGTGGCGTAGAACACATGTCGGGTGTTCCATACACTCTCGAAAAAGCGAGGTGGGGCGTTAGAATGGGCAATGACGCTCTTACAGACGCCATGACTACCGGGTTGCACTGCGGATCGCACATACTTCCATACCCGCAGGACGGACCGGTGGAATTTTTTAGGGGCAAACCGTACATTATGGGGCATACCGCTGAGTTTGTCGCTCTTAAGCTTGGAATATCGAGGCAGGAACAGGATGAAATAGCGTTACGCAGCCACAATAACGTAGAACGGGCTACGAAGGACGGGTCATTTGCTGAAGAAATAGTTCCTCTCTCTGTTCCCCAGAGAAAGGGAGAGCCAAAGATCTTTGACAAAGATGAACATTTCAGACCCGGACTAACCATGGAAGCTCTCGCCAGACTGTCCCCGGCGTTTATTCCTAAAACGGGCACTGTTACAGCCGGTAACGCAAGTGGAATCAACGATGGAGCCTCCGCTCTTGTGATCATGTCGCTGGAAAAAGCCAAAAACCTCGGTTTAAAACCTCTTGCTCGAATTAAAGCCGTTGGAATGGGAGCGTGTGATCCAACAATAATGGGTTTAAGCCCTGTTCCAGCGGTCAACAACCTCGTGAAGAAATCCGGTATAAAACTGGAAGACTTCGAATTGATAGAATTGAACGAAGCTTTCGCTGCCCAGTACCTCGGATGCGAGAAAGAACTCAATCTCAATCGCGACATAACAAACGTGAATGGTTCCGGGATAGGATTAGGCCATCCAGTTGGCAGCACTGGCTCCAGACTCATAGTCACGCTGATTCATGGCATGAAAAAACGTAACAATAGTCTCGGCCTGGCTACCCTTTGCGGTGGGGGCGGCGTGTCAATGGCCTGCGCTATTGAAATGATGTAAATTTTCCCATTTTAGCGCGCAGGAGATTGCAATTTTCTGCGCGCGTTATTTAAAAAAAACATAAGTCACAAGTCTAAGAGTATAAATAATCAGGATTACCAGAGCCAGAATGCCTATTACGGAATGAATTCTTCCTCCAAGATCCTTCCATCTTTCGATTATTGAATATTTCTTGCCTAGCGCGTTGCGTTTCAGTATGAATTCGTCTACTACAAGCCAAGTTAGAATTATAAGCAGAATTGTGCTGAGATATTTCATGATGTAACTATATACACGTTTTGCGGAGATTTATCTCCCCTTGGCGCATAGCGCGCTAATTGGGGTGATGAGGTGTGGATGAAAATAGAATTTCAAAAAATGCACGGGACCAAAAACGATTTTGTTGTTTTACATGATTTGGAAAATGGTTTGACCTTTACCCCATTACAGGTAGCGCGACTCTGTGATAGACGGTCCGGCGTTGGGGCCGATGGGCTGATTGTAGTAAGGCCTTCGAAAATAGCGGACTTTTTTATGGATTATGTGAATTCGGATGGATCGCTTGCAGAAATGTGCGGTAATGGGATTCGATGTTTGGGGAAATACGTTTACGACAACGGTCTTACAGAAAAAACCAGTCTCACGGTTGAAACTAGAGCCGGCCTTAAAGGTCTGGATTTACTACCCACTGAATCCGGAAAAATTTCCAGCGTACGTGTCGATATGGGCATGCCGACATTTGATCCAGACAGGATTCCTGTATCGGTGGTCAATTTTAAAACGCCAATAATAGACTATCCTCTAGTGATCGAAGGAGAAACCTTTTCGTGCGCATTCGTATCCATGGGTAATCCCCATTGTGTAATAGTGTACGATAAAGATGATCTGGATGAAGCCCCAAGAAAATTTGGCCCGGCAATCGAAAACCACGAAATGTTTCCGGTAAAGACAAATGTAGAATTTGTAAAGGTCCTAAATCGGTCGCGCACACTCATGCGAGTATGGGAAAGAGGAAGCGGCGAAACTTTGGCTTGCGGAACCGGGGCATGCGCGTCGGTTGTCACCACAATCCTCAAAGGTCTTACTGACAATCAAGTGTCGATAGAGCTTCTGGGGGGTACACTTGATATCACATGGAAATCTACAAATAATCCAGTTGTTATGACAGGAGCAGCTGATACGGTTTATTATGGACAGATAACATTATGATTGTATGTAGTTA
>JAZDKD010000562.1:0-6871 GCA_043803345.1 Pseudomonadota bacterium | reverse complement strand
CCGAAACTTTTCGAGCCGCCGCGCCGTTAAGGCATATTACGCCTGAATTTGGTTCCCCTTCAATTACATATGTTGAGAAACGTTCCCCATTGGAAACATTATAGATGTGAACCTGCTCATATTCGAGGATGTCCGAAGCCTCTAGCAGTTTTGAATCTATGGTGACGCTTCCTTCGTAATCTACGCAGGCGCCGGTGACTTTAACTCTGTGTATCTTTGACTTCAGCATGGTCCTTTGCATGACATAGCTCCTGGATTAGCCAAATCTGAGGAATTCCAATTTTTTGAATTCAACACGGCACTCTTCTGAAATGCCTTAAGCTGTCCAACCAACCAACTCAACTCATTAGAGCATTGTCTATTAGCCGGGTGTTCCCAATCTTAACTGCAAGTATAGCCAATGCCGGCCCATTGATTGCGGAGAGGTCCCTTAATGTGTCTGGATCGACTAACCTAATATATTCGGCAAGAGTACCCGGCTCTTTAAAAATGGTATCAGCAATTACACTGATGTATTTTTCTACGTCGGTTTCACGCGTCGCAAACAATTCTCGGGCTTTCTCTAGCGCCTCGTAAAGGCAAACGGCCTGTTTTCTCTCAGATGGAGTCAGATATGAATTCCTGGAACTCATAGCAAGTCCATCAGCTTCGCGAATGGTCGGGCATCCTATCACTTCTGTCCTTACATTCAGATCTTTGACCATTTTCTTTATGATTTGAAGCTGTTGATAGTCTTTGGAGCCAAAGTAGGCCCTGGTGGGTTCAACGATATTGAACAGCTTCAGGACGACAGTGGCGACTCCTCTGAAATGGCCGGGTCTGGACTGTCCGCATAGCGGCAGAGAAAGCTCCTGAACCTCTACATATGTTTCGTAACCCTCGCCATAGATTGTTTCGGCGTCGGGTAGGAACAGCGCGTCAACTCCACATGCCTCAAGCTTCGAGCAATCGCCTCGGGGGTCACGGGGATAAACACTGAAGTCCTCGTTTTTTCCAAATTGGGTAGGGTTTACGAAGATACTTGCAACGACTCGATCGTTCTCTGAAACGGCCCTCCTGAAAAGACTTAAATGTCCTTCGTGCAGATATCCCATGGTCGGAGCGAAGCCCACTGACTTCATATTCAGAGAGCATTTCCTAGACCACTCGTTCATTTCACCGACGGATATTATTATTTTCATCGAGCCGTCTCTGCAAAAAAAAAACCTTCCCGGAGGAAGGTGTAAGCGCTGATCATAGTTCCTTCCGTCTCGGTCACATGGATCCAAGCGGGTTTAATTTCACGTTATAATGTTCCGGGTATCTAAAAAGAAACTCCAGACCAGTTACATGTATTATAATAAGACCGAACGCCAGGTCAAGCTTAAATCGCCGCAATAAAATCATTGAGATTGAAATACGTGAGTTGTTTCTCTATCCTGGTCTTCAGATCCGAGGACTGGAAGAAAAAGGAAACACTTAAAGTTATAGAGGACTAAATGAAATCCCTGGTGAGTGTCCGGAAATTTCCGGAATATGAATTGGCCGGTCTCAAGGAAATTGTAAACAGTTGTCTGAACGACATAGGGGGACTGGAGCATATGATCAAGAGATCAGACAAAGTTCTTTTGAAACCTAATTTGCTTCGTTCCTCAAATCCCCAACAGGCTATCATTACTCATCCCACCTTTGTAGAAGCCGTTTCAGAGTTGATGGTGGATTATGGAGCCAAACTGTCTCTTGGCGACAGCCCTCCATTGGGAAACCTGCGTCGGGTTCTATCCAAATCAGGGTATGACGACTTTATGAAAAGACTTGATATGAAGCCATGTCCTTTCACCCGGAAACGCAACTTCGATTGCGGCTCCGGTAGGTTATTCAGGCGGTTGGAACTGGCCGAGGAGGTATTTGAATTTGACAAGGTTGTTAATCTCCCCAAGATCAAGACACATTGTCAGATGGGACTGACTCTAGCTGTAAAAAATTTGTTTGGAACAGTCATAGGCACTGACAAGGCATCATGGCATTTGCGCGCTGGAAAAGATGTTGATAGTTTTGCAACAGTCCTTGTTCAGATTTATGAGCAAATAAGCCCGGTGGTTTCGATAGTTGACGGTGTTATCGGAATGGAAGGAAATGGCCCAAACAGCGGGAAACCAAAACGCCTGGGTTTAGTTGCGGCTGGCCAGGACGCAGTTGCTGTCGATTCAGTGATAGCCACTCTTCTAAATTTTCCAATAAATCTCGTTAAAACCTGCGTTGTCGGTAGTGATCTTGGGCTTGGGGTAGTCGACCCGGCAAACATTGATATCTTGGGGGACGATTTGAATGAATTTCCTGTTACTGATTTTGTGCGTCCCGAGTCTATGACTATGTCATGGAATCTCTCTTACTGGAACCCGTTCAGGAGGTTTCTCGAAAATCATGTCATCACGAAGCCGGAGATTGACACGTCAAATTGCAGGAACTGCGGGGTTTGTATGAATCATTGTCCGCCGGGGGCGATAAAGATCAGAAAAGGAATGATGCAGATTGATAAACGAATCTGCATATCCTGTTTCTGTTGCCATGAACTGTGCGAAAATGACGCAGTCCTCATTATGGAACCATATCTGGGAAAGTTACTGTCAAGAATCAGCCGCTAGTTTGATCCTTGATACCATGAAAGAGTTCGCTACCAGCGCCCGGAAAAATTTTTCGATCTTCTTGACTCGAAGGAATAGAATTAGACCACTTGCCAGGTTGTGGTTCAGATCCTTCAAGTGTGACCTCTGATGGACGTTTATCAACCATAGCAGGGTTTTTTCTGATCTGTGCGCCTTTTACCGAGAAGCTGAATTCTACTGGAATGTTGTTTGGGTCGAATGAGTATATTGAATAAATGAATCCATGATCCACCATTTCTGACACCCAAAATCCAGCTGCAGCTAACTTGTCTCGTAATTCCCACAGGTCCTCAAGACTGTCAACCCCAAACGAAACATGATCGAATATGATAGGGCCTTTCACTGGGGCGCCATGGTCTTTTTCCGCAGCAGGCTGAGCCCCATCCCATTCAAAAAACGCTATCAGGTCGGTTGGCGAAACCTCGAAAAAATAATGCCTATATCCTGGCGCGCCTAGACCCGCAACCAATCTGAATCCGATAAGATCACGCCAGTAACGGACTGTGCCATCCATATCGCCGGTTACCATTGCAAGGTGGTTTATTCCATTGAATTTTGTCATTATTAATACCCCTGATTCGATTTTATGAAGATCTAACTTCCCAAAATTTGTTCTCTGTTAATTTATATAAGGCATTTTTTGGGAACTTCAAAAACAACTCGATGGGATGGCAAATTGACAACGAGATTGACATGGGCATTCTCAAAAATCTGCCAAAAAGCTTGACATTTGGACGTAAAAAGTTTACGCGTAGAACCTTAAAATTCTTACCTTGACCACGGCTAACCCCGACCCGGGCTGTAAGCCAAGTGTTAATATAACACTTAAAATTGTAGCCAACACTATCCGGAGTCAAAGACGATCAGGAATTCACCTAGGTGAATGGTTGGCTTAGAGGCTTAACTTTGGCCCTGCTGATAGGGAAAAGTCGCGATTGAAAGAGCGTTTTGGTCATGACGCTGAAATAGCTCATGACTCTAAATCGACGCCTTATCAGAATTTTTATAAAAGGGTTGCGGTGGTCATCAGATATAGTCGTTAAAGTAGTGCAAGGAATAACCATGAAGAGTGTTCTTTCGGAAGAGAAGAGAACCATAATAAAACGCTGGATTGACCTGACAGTTGACACTTACCCACCCGAATCAGGCTCGTTCCTGAGAAATCAGAAAGATCAGTTTGCAAATCCAGTTGGGGCTGCAATAGCTCAAGGGGCGGAGGCCCTCTTTGATTGGGTTATAGGAGATAGTAAGGATTACTCGCCTGTTGTTGTTCGAAGATTGGACGACATTGTAAGAATTAGAGCTGTCCAGCAATTCTCACCCTCTAATGCGGTAGCGTTCGTTTTTCTTTTAAAAAAGTCTATAAGGGAAGGGATTCCAAAACGGCTTCTGAATGATTCCGGCCGCATGGGAGAACTTTTGGAAATCGAGTCAAGGATTGATTCCCTCGCTCTGACAGCTTTTGACATGTATATGAAATGCCGCGAGAAACTCTTTGAGATGCGGGCTATGGAGATAAGGAACAGAACATCGCGTATCTTGGAAAGAGCGTGTAATAAGTACGGGGCGCCTCACGAGTGGTAGCGCCCTTTGTTGGCTATAAAAACAGCGTTAAGTTAATTGAGGTGGTCGAATGAACGCATTTGCTTCTTTAGTTTCGGCCCTGATTGGTGTGGCGGCGTTGGCGGCGATCTCCTGGTTCGGAGTCGGAGCGATAGGCCTCGATTCCGTTTTTGGAGTTATCATTCCGTATATCGCGCTGGCCATTTTCATTATCGGGGTTGTTTACCGGATTGTGGATTGGGCTAGAATACCAGTCCCATTTCGTATTCCAACAACATGTGGGCAGGCAAAGTCTCTGCCATGGATCAAAGCCGATAATCTTGAATCTCCTTACAACACATGGGGAGTTATCGGCCGAATGTTTCTGGAAGTCTTTTTGTTTCGGTCTCTCTTTAGAAACACGAAGGCTGAATTACGAGAGGGCCCTAAAATCACCTACGCTTCCGCCAAGTGGCTATGGCTCTTTGGTATCATGTTTCACTACTCGTTCCTCATCATCATACTGCGACACCTGAGATTTTTCATGGAACCCATTCCGTCGTTTGTAGATGCCATCACTTCGGTGGATGGTTTCTTTCAAATCATGGTTCCGACAGTTTTTATCTCGGACATACTTTTCTTGGGCGCTGTGACTTTGCTTTTCCTGAGAAGGGTAACTTTGCCCCAAGTTCGTTACATTTCGTTACCCGCTGATTACTTTGCTCTTTTCCTGATATTGGGAATAGGCGTGTCAGGCATTCTGATGCGAAACTATTTCAAGGTGGATTTACTTGGTGTAAAGAACCTGGCCATTAGTTTGTTCACTTTTCACCCGGTTCCTCCGGCTGGGATTCATCCGATTTTTTATGTGCACCTTTTTCTGGTAAGCGTCCTGATCGCTTATTTCCCGTTCTCCAAGTTGATGCACGCTGGTGGTGTTTTTCTGAGCCCCACACGAAACCTCGCAAATGTTAACAGAAGCGAGAGGTATGTGAATCCATGGAATTATCCGGTGAAAGTTCATACGTACGAAGAATATGAAGATGAATTCAGGGGAAAAATGAAAGAAGTCGGCATCCCGGTTGACAAGGAGTAACCATGGAGCTACACGATTTACCAAAACCTAAAGATTTGATGAATATAGACCTGAACAGGCCTCCTGAGAAGGGATGGATGGACACCCGAACCCAATTCAGGGACGGCACGTACAGTTATCCGGCAGCGCCGAAAAATCTTACGGCGCTTGGCATGGCTAACCCTCGACGATGGTCTCCTGCAGATGAAGACTGGAAGCTGCCTGAAAACTGGCAGGAAATAATAATGCAGGGGATGAAGGAACGTTTGGAGAAGTATCGTTCTTTCCGTCTATTCATGGACATCTGCGTTCGCTGTGGCGCATGCGCGGACAAATGCCATTTTTTTATCGGTTCCGGAGATCCCAAGAACATGCCGGTATTGCGAGCAGAACTCATCCGGAGCGTTTACAGAAAGGACTTTACGCTTCTGGGGAAAATGCTTGGTCGCTTAGGAGGCGGTAGAGAACTCACGCTGGATGTGCTCAAGGAGTGGTTTTACTACTTCTTCCAGTGCACCGAGTGCAGACGTTGTTCCGTCTTTTGCCCTTACGGCATAGATACAGCCGAAGTCACTATGATCGGTCGAGAATTGCTCAACCTAGTGGGTTTGAACATCAACTGGGTTATTGAGCCTGTGGCAAACTGTTTTCGTACGGGAAACCACCTTGGAATCCCTCCCCATGGGCTTCTCGATATGTGGCAATTTATGGTCGACGACATAGAAGACATTACCGGTGTCAAGGTTAACCTTCCAGTCAACAAGAAAGGCGCTGAGATTCTTTTTGTGACCCCGTCAGGCGACTATTTTGCGGACCCTGGAACCTATACGTGCATGGGATACCTGATGTTGTTCCATGAATTGGGACTCGACTACACATGGAGCACATACGCTTCAGAGGGTGGGAACTTCGGACTTTTTACATCCCACGAAATGATAAAGCGCCTTAACGCAAAGATCTATGCTGAGGCGAAAAGGCTTGGTGTCAAATGGATTCTTGGCGGTGAATGCGGCCACATGTGGCGGGTTATGCACCAATACATGGAAACAATGAATGGCCCGGCGGATTTTCTAGAAGAACCAGTGTCTCCGATAACAGGGACTAAGTTCGAAAACGCCAAGCAGACAAAGATGGTTCATATTACCGAGTTCACATCGGACCTTATCAAAAACGGTAAACTTAAACTTGACCCAAGTCGCAACGACAAGTACGTAGCCACTTTCCATGATTCCTGCAATCCCGCGCGAGCTGCCGGACTTCTGGAAGAGCCCCGTTACGTAATCCGAAACGTGGCCAACAACTTCTATGAAATGCCTGAAAACACTATTAGAGAACAGACATATTGTTGCGGAGGAGGGGCTGGTCTAGGAAATGACGAAAACATAGACATGCGCATGAGAGGGGCGTTCCCCAGGGCAAGCGCTCTGAGGCATGTCAGGGACAAACACAGCGTGAATCACCTTTTATGCATGTGTGCGATCGACCGCGCCACCCTGACCGCATTAACAGAATACTGGGCCCCGGAGGTATCTGTTGGTGGAATCCACGAACTGGTAGCCAATGCCTTGATAATGAATGGAGAAAACGAACGTAAGCTCGATTTGCGCGG
>JAZDKD010000561.1:0-7934 GCA_043803345.1 Pseudomonadota bacterium | reverse complement strand
TAGACGCCTTCAGCGCGTTCGACGATAAGATTGTCGCTTTCAAACCAATCTTTCATCTGGGTAAACGGATGCCAAATATATCTCTTGTCCAGTTCAACCCAATCCGGCAAAATTATCTCCTCATCATCAAGAACTATTTGCCTAGCCTTCAAAGGCTTTTGAATCCAGTCGAAATTCACTGGACAAATAAGATATCGTTCCCAGCGCCAAGCATATTATTAAACTGAACAAATGATAGACTGTCGCAAATGACACGGCCACCAAAGCGCCTATGCCAAACAGGGCCAGAGCGTAACGGCCCGCGGCATGAAATGTGCCGATAAAACCTGGCGCTGATGGTAGAGCCACTCCCAAAGCTATGAAAACCTGTATCGTAACTGCGACCAAAAACGGAGCGTTTATGGAAAAGGCAAGTAAAAACAAATACGTGGTCGCAGAAAACAAGAGCCATAGGGTTACAGAGTATACAAATACAACAACAGCCTGTTTAGGACTCCTCATAATTCCAAAGCCATCTATGAGTTTCTCAAAAATAGTTTCAAGAAAATGGCCTACTTTAAGGGGTAATATTGACAATATTTTACGTAAAAAATGCAGTGATTTTTCCTTCTTGATCAAAATTGTCAGAGCCAGAGCATAGCCCAAAACCAGACCTATCAGAAGAATTTCTCCCAAGAAGGCAAATTTTTCCGGAGTTGCGGGGGTTTTTAGAAGCACTACCCCTAATAACAATAACAAGCCGGAAAGATCAAAGAGTCTTTCTACCATAACCGCTCCAAATACGGTTGAAAAAGAAGCGCCTTTTTGCTGAAGCAGGTAAGGCCTTACAAGTTCTCCGAGCCTCGCGGGCATTATCATGTTGGCGGCCGCCCAGATATTGAGTAAATCCCATAGAGACTTCGAATTCAACGGACAAAATGGGCTTATAATGACCCCAAATCTCATAGCCCGCACGAACTGGCACGCCATTACCAGAAACACACAAGGAATCAAATATACGACTTTCATCTGCTTGATTCCGTCAAATAGATCCTTGAGTGAAATGTCACGGAAAGCCAGCCAAAGGAAAAAAAGGCCTAATATACCTCCTGTGATTATTAGAATGTTCCGTTTAGAGTTTGATTGAAAATTTTTGCTATCAACCATTGCTAATTCCTAAGTTCTTTCTCGAAGAAAGTTATCGTAGATTTTAACCCATCTTCTAAAGGAGTTTTCGGTTCCCATTGGAGAAATTTTTTCGCCTTGGATATGTCCGGTCGTCTTCGAGTTGGATCATCTTTTGGTAAAGATTGGTAAATGATTTTGGATTTTGATCCTTTGATCAATGTTAATATTCTTTCAGCAAGTTCTTTTATGGTTACTTCATGCGGATTACCCAAATTGATTGGTCCAGGTTGGCCACTGTCCATCAATTTTGTTAAACCGTCTACCATGTCAGTAATGAAACAAAATGATCTGGTCTGCGACCCATCCCCGTAGATTGTAATTTCTTCATTTTTTAAAGCCTGACAAATAAAGTTGCTTACAACTCTGCCATCATTAGGCAACATTTGGGGACCATAGGTGTTGAAAATTCGAGCTATTCCCACACTGACGCCATTGTAATCCCTATAGCCGACTGTTAAGGTCTCGGCCGCTCTTTTCCCCTCATCGTAACAGGCCCGTGGCCCAACTGGATTTACATTTCCCTGATAATCTTCAGTCTGTGGGTGAATTTCAGGGTCACCATAGACTTCTGACGTTGAGGCTAAAAGAAACCGCGCTCGCGTTCTTTTGGCCAACCCCAACATATTTAGGGTACCGATTACCGATGTTTTGAGAGTCTTTATTGGGTTATTCTGATAGTGCACCGGTGACGCAGGGCAGGCGAGATGATATATTTCTTCGGCTTCGAGCAATATTGGAAGCACGACATCGTGACGAATAAACTCAAAATGCGGGTTGTCAATGAATGGAGCGATATTTTTCTTACTTCCTGTAAACATGTTGTCAACACAAAGAACATAATGTCCTTTATCCAGAAGGTTTTTTGTTAGATGGCTACCTATAAATCCAGCGCCTCCAGTTATAATTATGGTTTTCACTTTATACTCCGTGATGAAATTGAGAAATGGTACGGCCAAACAATGTTCATCGTAACTCACCTGACAAGATGAAATATCTTTGCAAACTGAGCATGAAAATACACTCCGCCCGGAATGTAAATACCTGAGGCTGTGACGACACCGGGAGAATACTCACGACCGAGCACAGTACATGAAATGTGAATGAAGGAATTGGCCAAAATCCACATTATGACCGACATTCCAGCCCAGAGGTATCTGGTCTGATTTTCATAATACCCCCAACAAGCCGCAACTACAAAGACAAAAAATATAGAATTTCCAAGCAAATTTTGTTTCCAGTCGAAGCGACCGAAATAACGATCTGCCCATTCAACAAAGCCGAAAGAAAACTCCTCTACCATGTGAACAGCGTAGAAGAGACAAACAATAAAAATAGCGGCAGATTTCTCATCAACTATCGGTGTGTCTGTCATGACACATACCCTCGGTTACACTTCTCTCAGAGGCTGAACTGATTGCAGGTAGTAGCTCAAAGATAGCGCCGATAATAACAATTTTGGGTTCATGCTTCCAGTAATTATGCCTAATCCCTATCAAAATCATAGATCGTGCCGGAGGGACGATTATGCCCTTCAAAGGTAGTGTTTGTGTCCCGGTCGTACCATCCCTTCGGGCTGAAGGATTTGTCGAAAAACCTCGCATCGATTTCAAAAAGACCCGGCGTCATTGGGATTGCCTTCAAAAGGCCCATGCGCCATCATAAAAAACTTGCCCGGCCCAACGTTTATTACTCCTGCACAAAATTGCCGAAGTTGACTAAACCCGTGATGGACGCTAAAGTTCTATTGATTCATTGTGATACTGTATCAGCCACAAGCGTCTTGGTATTGTGAGGAACCAGTTAATGCCATCATCAGCCATTGCCACAGTTATTAAAATGATGCAGAGCTTGCCCGATGCAACTCAAAACAAAGTTGTTGAACACTTGAGAGAATATCTCGAGGACATTCGTGACGAAAAGCGCTGGGATGAAACATTCGAAATGACTCAAGACAAATTGGTCGCTACAGCCATGCGTGTGCGACAGGAAATTAGCAGCGGACATGCCAAGCCGCTGGACTATGAACAATTATGAAGTCCAATGTGGTGTCTTCTTTTTGGGTAGCTTACCGGGCTATGGATGGAGCGATAAGGCGTAACGCCCAAAAAGCTTATGGACTTTGGGATGAAAATCCGTTCCACCCTTCCTTGCACTTCAAAGTATCAATGCAGACCAGAAAATCTGGTCAGTACGCATAACCCGAGGATATCGCGCCTTGTGTATCTGGTATGGTGACACTGTTACATGGTTCTGGATAGGTAGCCACAACGACTATGAAAGGTTCTTCTCATAATTTTCTTATTGACGAGAGATTGGCCTTCATCTAAAAAACATTGTTCACAGCGGACAATCATACCAAGAGGCAACAATTCAATATTACGGCTCTCTATTTATCAAATCCAGCGATTTAGGGCTGTGATGGTTTTTTGATCAAACTTTCAATAGAAATTCCCCCCGCCTCTTGAAATTCGGGTTTCACCTCCAACGTCATCGTCCCATCATAAACCACACTCAGGGGCGACGCAAAAGCCCAAGTCCTTTTTGTCGGCTTTTTGTTTCAATCCACGCCCCCGCATGAGGGGCGACATAGAGAACACGACGGAATCCTACCTTCAGTTTGAAAGACAAGTTGTTTTCATGCGAAACATATTCCCAAAGTCGCAATCCCCTCAAATCGGTTCCTACCTTCGGTTAGCTCCATCGAAAGCTACTAAATTTACAAGAGTTACCGGACGGAAAACGATGGTGTCCAATAGTCGGTGCATCGACTCCACGCCACGCTGATACCATATCGCCGGGTTTCAATGAATTGGACGATCCTCCACTGACGGACTATCTGGTCTCCACGCATTTTGGGTTCCTCCCTTTCGTCTGGTCAGCGTGAAATACAAATGTATCGATTCACATTCATGGCGCCGTTATTCTTGGAAAGCATTTTCAGCAATTCATTTGCGGTAGGCGTCAAGTAATCACTTAATTCCATAAAGCACCCTCAGTTTCCAGATGTGTTTGAGATGGCTCCCCAGGTAGCGCGAACATTCTTCCGATCACACTGAATGATGTCCGCGGGGTTCGATTGGCAGGCAAGTGGTGCGAAGACGAGCATTTCAATCCCAGTCTTCCCGCCATATCGTTCGTATTCTTCGGTCTTGATGATATTACCGTAACGATCCCGAACGGTTACGCTTCGATGGAACACTTCACTGATTACTGGTAGCAGCGGCAATTTGATCCCAGTAATAAAAATTTTGGTTTCATGCTTCCAGCAATCATCTCAATCCCGATCAAAATCATAGATCGTGCCGGTAGGACGATTATTTTTTATCAAAGGTGGTGTTGGTGTCACGATAGTACCAGCCTCTCGGGTTGAAGGATTTGTCGTGGAATCTTAGTCCGGACTCGGCTGGAAGATCCTCCAGAGAAGGGAGCCTGATACGGGCCTGACTTAACCTTGGGTTCAATCGGCGTCTAGGACCGCCCTCACTGATTGGAGGAGACTATTGACGTTAAAAGGTTTCATTATTGAGCCCTTTGCGCCGATACTGACTACATCTTTAACCAGGTCCTTTTCAATGACACCGCTGGAGACGAGAACCCTCGCGTCGGGATTGATTCTGAGAATTTGCTGGAGACATTGTCTACCATCCATCCGAGGCATGATGATATCCAGTATCACGAGAGAAATGTCATCTTTTTCCCTCTCATATAACTCCAAAGCTTCCTGACCGTTACCAGCCGTTAGAATCCTATATCCAAACTGTTCGAGAATCTCTTTGCCTAGACTTCGAACTCTCTCATCGTCTTCCACGATAAGAATCGTCTCTGTTCCCTTAGTAGGAGAGCAAAATTCTGCATGCGTTTTTGAAAACTGCCCAGTTTCAGTGGCTGGAATATAAACCTTGAACGTGGTACCCTGTCCGATTTCACTATTAACCTCTATGTATCCTTTGTGCGCTTCAACTATTCCCTGGACAACTGGCAAGCCCAAACCTGTCCCCTTGTGATAATCTCGCGTCTTCGTGGAGTAGAACGGCTCATACAGCTTGTCCAGGTGTTCTCTTTCGATACCTTTGCCTGTGTCGGAAATCGATAACAGAACGTGCGGACCTGGTTCTAGTCCCGGATTTCTATGACAAAAATCTTTGTCGAGCAGGACATTCTCTGTCTCAATCGTCAATGTTCCCCCGTCGGGCATGGCTTCACCCCCGTTGATGGCGAGATTCATCACCATCTGACTCATAAGACCAGGGTCCACGTTTATGAGAGCGAGATTCTTGTCAAGATGGCTGAGTATTTCCACGGTCTTCGGGAGTGTGTGTCTCAGTAGGCTGACAACCTCGTTGACGTTTTTGTTTAAATCCAGTGGGATTGGTTGAATATCAGCTTTTCTACTGAACACTCGAATCTTTTGAACCAGATCTCGGCCATCCTCGGAAGTCTTGATTATTTTTTGGAGTTCCTCGTATCCAGGCTCGCCTCTTTTTTTGCCAAGAAGCAGCAAATCAGCGTATCCAAGTATGACCTGCAGCATATTGTTAAAATCATGGGCGATGCCCGCCGCCAATGTTCCCACGGCTTCCATCTTTTGGGATTGTAGAAGTTCGGCCCGGAAGTTCTCTCTTTCTTCTTCAGCTCGCTTGCGGTCGGTGATGTCACGAACAACAGACAGAACATGGATTTCTTCGCCCAAGACAATAGTCTCTCCCGAAAAGAGGCAGTCCAGCATCTTGCCGGATTTAACGCGAAACCTGACCTCTCGGTCACGGATGCTTTTTTTGTCCCGCAGCAGACTAATGACCTTATCGCGGTCTAGTTCATCCTCCCATAGGCTTAGAATTATCGTCGTGCTTCCCAGCGCCTCAGGCTTCGAGTAGCCAGTAAGAGATGAAAAAGCGTCATTAGCCTCTACAATTTTTCCATCAGCCATTCGAGAAATAGTTATGGAATCGGGAGTGCCGTGGAAGGCCTTTGAATACTTCTCCTCACTGAATTTCAGCGAATTTTGCGCTGACAATAACTCCCTGTTTAGGCGGTCGACGTTAAGCATAATGAATGAGACCGTAATGACGACTTGCAGCACCATAAACGCAATGTAAAGGCCCAGGTGGAGAGGCGTTACAGCTAAAACGTGAAAGTTTGGAACTGTCAAGGACCAGATTGCCCAGACCAGGAGTAAAGCGCTCGCCAAAACCATCTCTATACCAATGACCGCAGAAAAAATGGATCTCGTCCTGGCGTAATCTCTAAGGACGAGGGCTAAGGTGAACAAGTGAGGCACAGAAAATGTTAATGACACAAACACCATCCTCCATGCCGCCGAATCAAACGAATAGACCGAAAATCCAGAGAATAATAAATTAACTATGGGAAAAGCATACCAGCCAGGAGACATTTTCTCTAAACCGAGGAAACTGCGCATTCCGCCCAGATAAAAAACCGCAGCCAATGGAAACAAAAAATTTTGAATGACTATTGCAAGCGAAGTTGGCAAAACGCCGCGGAGAACCATCATCAAAAAGCCCGACGCAATGAAACATCCTCCCAGGGGTCCATTGGCCGAACCCGGGGAAGGTCTTCTGGCCGAAATAAAAGAAAACCAACGAAAGGGCGAGAAAACCGGTGAGAGCAGTTGCTGTTATCACTATTAGTTCCATGAACAAGCTATCTCCAATTCAAGCGATCAAATCCAATGACTAAACATCAACATTAGCCCCAGGCCCATAATATGCGTGATTCATAAAGGTCGTTTGGCTTTTTACCAACCTCAGAACCAATGGTAATAATTGAGGAAAGCTGAACGTGATTGCTAAAAGCAAGCTGCTTGTTCATGGCGATGTCCGTTGTTGGGGTAGGTTACCCAAGCGCATCTCATGTCGGGTGTCGCAGTCAAGGCCCTGATTATGACTCTTATAGTTGTAAAACTCAATAAAAAGCCTTGAGATCGTCTCCGGCCGACTTTATCGATTCATAAGCATTCATTTGGCGACTTCTTCTTACGTGTGTTCCCAACTGTGCTACAGAAACCTAGCCAACTCTCCGCAACTGGCGATTAACTGTGGCTGTCGGCGACCTTTGCGAACATTCTCATAAGTCCAACGCAGAGTATGAAGATGGATTCAATGTTCAGATTGGCTTCTGCTGTACTATCCACGAGCACCTTCAAAAAAGATTCGAGACCGTCGTCTGGTTTCCAGTAACATATGAGAATGGGAAGCCTTGGCAGGGGTTGCAAAGCGATAGAAATATCAGCGCCAATGGGCGAGGGTTCGGGATGTCCATTAAAAATCTGGACCATCGTCTCAAACAATTCGGGATTGGCATCTGCGATGTGTTTCAGGGGGATCTCGAATTGGTCCGCAAAGAGCTGTCCCCAGGATAGCCCGTCTTTAAGTTCCCGGAAAGGGACCCATTTTCCTGATGGGGTCTTTCCAGAACACGAAACAACATAGTTGAGCAAAGGCACGGTGATCCACGCGTGTACGTGACATGCGGAAACAACCGTCCCATCCGGAGAAACTTGAAAGTCCCTGCCGAGTGATCTAATTACGAGCTTGTCTCCAGAAAGCGACGCTCCAAGCCTCCCTGCTGATGATGGAAAATGAACTTTGGCAACATCTCGTTTCAATGGTTCCAGCGCATCTTGATACTCCTGTTCCATCATCAGCCAATTAGGAAATTGCCCTTCATATTGGTCAAGTATGCTGCCTTCCAGACAGGGACAGTCTCTCAAACGCCGGTCACCTTTGAATGCAGCGACAGCAAAGGCT